>JACPNC010000049.1 GCA_016185685.1 Candidatus Woesearchaeota archaeon
GAATTCGGGAGCATTAAAAATATCTTTAATGGAAAAAGCAAGAAATTATTGGAAGGAACTCTTGCAGGAACTCTCGCAGGCTGTGTAGCAGCAGTACTCTTTGTTCCATTTCCTGAAGCATTTTTAGGCAGTCTAGGAGCCATGATTGCAGAAGTAGTGCAAATTGACTTTAATGAAAAAACCTTAGATGATAATGTAGTAGTTCCTTTAGTTGCTGGCACGATTATGATCTTGCTAGGAAGATTTTTCTGAATAGAAAGATAAAAAATAAATACTGAAATAAGTAAAACAACTTCTTTTCGCTAAAAAAAATTTAAGCATAGTTTATTAACTCACTTTTTCTTGAATGAGTAACATGTTTAAAAAATATTTCGCTTTGCCTCTTCTTGCCCTTTCTTTAAGCTGTGCTTCTCCTACAACTACAAATACGCCTGCGCCATTTCCATCACCATCTTCTTCTCCATCTCCATTTCAATCTCCTTCTTCCCCTGCATCTATTGAGGACCACATTGACAAATTAACCGTACGCATGGGACGAGAATTAGAAGAATTACCTCCTGCTCTGCAAGAAATCTTTGAATATTGTTCCAATCAGCTTTCTTTTACAGAAAAAATTGATTCTATTTTTACTCATCTCATTCAGGAAAAGTATCGTAAAAAATCTGGAAACGATCAGTGTCCAGAATATGCAGTTTTCATTGACAGAAAAACGTATGGTGAATATGTAATAGCTAGAGTCCCTCATCAGGAATCCTGTATCACTGAACATCAAAAAGAAATTATTAAAAACAATGATATGGTTAAAGCTGATCCCAAAAATTTAGCAAAGAGACAATTAACCACCTCATTTCATCATCCCGTAAGTTATGGTCTCGTTGTTGCAGTTGTGGGCCAATTTAATTCAAATATTTTAGAAATTTCCGCAACTTTTCCCGATGTTCGTGATATCTCCAGTTCCCCCATTACTTATTTTTGGACACTTGGAGGACCCATTCCACCTTTGCCTTGTGCAGAACATCCTTTAAACGAAAAGGGTAAACACTGCCCTACCTTTCAGCAAATTGATTATCAGTTAAGCCGTATGTGTTTTGATTTGGTTTTACGTGAAAGAATCAGCCAATAAACTTAAAATTCTTTCTTAGTGGGCTGGGACTTGTGAGCAAGCTGAATTTTTTGCGAGCTCACTTAAAAGTACCTGCCCGCTCTTGCACCCCAGGGTTGTTTTCCGAAAGGAAAGGTCGGAACACTGTGACAGACCGTAACACGCTGCGACGAAATCCTTTTAAACAAAATACATTCTTAAACAAATTATTGGACCCATAGTCTTCGCGTCACTTTTTGAGCTCGCTCCGCTCGTCAAAACCTGAACTAAAATCCTCACAAGTTAAACTTCCGCTTTGCTCCAGTCTAACGATGAAATACTTTCAGTCTAACCACGAAATCCTTTTAAACAAAATACATTCTTAAACAAATTATTGGACCCATAGTCTAGCGGCTACAACCAAAAGTTGCCGTACATGATGCCACCCTCACAGGCACGGCTTTGCTGAACAACCAGCATCGCAATGCGGAGCACGGTGGAGGTCGCCGGTTCGAATAAAAAAATCCTCTTTTGGAATTTTTACAGAAAGTCCGGCTGGGTCCATTTTTTATCTTTTTTTATGAAAGATACCTTTATAAAATACATTAATTTTTTCCTAAAAACAACTAATCGAGGTACACACTATGACTAAACCACAAGTGCAAAAAGAAACCCAAGTACGAAAAGGAGATACTGTTAGCATTGAATACACTGGCACTCTTAGCGATGGAGAGGTATTTGATACTTCCAAAGGCAGAGACCCATTACAATTTGAAGTAGGTTCAGGCCAAGTTATTCCTGGATTTGATACCGCAGTAGAAGGTATGCAGCTCGATCAGGAAAAAACATTCACTATTCCTTCAGCAGAAGCTTACGGACCAATGCGTAAAGAAATGATATTAGAAATTCCCAGAAATAAACTTCCTGCACAACCAGAACCAAAACCAGGAATGACCTTAGCACTTCAAGGCCCTAACGGAGAACGACTCCCTGCAAAGATCGTAAAAGTAGAACAAGACATTGTAGCTATAGATGCTAATCATCCACTTGCAGGAAAAGACCTTACTTTTAAAGTGAAAATTGTAGGTATTAATGAAGTAAATCCTAATGCTGGTGCTATGAATTCTTCACATTCCCAAAAAGGGGGTTGCTGTGGAGGAGGCGGTTGTGGAGGGGGCAGTTGCGGTTCAGATTCTATGGAATCAGAAGGATGCGAATCAGGTGGATGTTCTGGCTCCTGCTCTCCTGAAGGCTGTGAGAAAGAAGACTGTTGTAAGAAAGAAGGAAACAGTAAGAAAGAAGGAAAAGAAAAACAGGGAAGCCGCCATGGCGGCGGATGTTGCTGAGAAGCAACTAGAGAATCCACAGATTCGCGATGCTGCTGAGAGTAAAATTATTTTTATTCTTTTATAGTAAACTGCGCAGGATAGAGAATATCAATTTGCGCAGTTTACTTATTAGATGACTGCGTAATTATGTGCTACATCTCACGCAGTTATCTATAGTTGTTTTGTAATTATCTTCTTTTTATCTCTGATTCATATTTTAATCTTTTTTTCAGAATTTTTACATAAACCTTTTAAAACCCATTCTTCTTCTTTCAATTATGCATGATTACCAAAAACTCGGCTTAAAAGTAGGCTTAGAGATACATCAACAATTGGAAGGCAAAAAACTCTTCTGCTCTTGTCCAACTCTTTTGAGAGAAGACCAACCTCATTTCAGCGTACAACGTAAATTACGCGCAGTGGTTGGAGAATCTGGACAGATAGATACTGCTGCAGAACAAGAACAGGAGAAAGAAAAAGTATTTTCCTATCAAGGCTACACGGACACTACTTGCATCGTAGAACTTGACGAAGAACCCCCACACCTAGTCAATCAGAATGCATTATACACTACTTTACAACTCTGTAAACTGCTTAAAGCAGAGGTATCTTCAGTAGTCCAATTCATGCGTAAAACTGTCGTAGATGGTTCAAATACTTCCGGCTTTCAACGTACTGCTTTAGTAGCAAGAAATGGCAGTTTAGAAACTAATGCCGGGAAAGTGAGTATTAGTTGGATTAATCTCGAGGAAGATGCCTGTAAGATTGTAAGCGATATCCAAGAGAATAAGAATAATGTCAAAGAAAATAATGTCAAAGAAAAAATCTATCGCTTAGATCGCCTAGGAATCCCGCTCATTGAAATTGGCACCGGACCAGAAATCCATTCACCAGAACAAGCGCAGGAAACTGCAAAAAAACTGGGCATGCTGCTGCGCTCTCTTTCAGGAGTTAAAAGAGGACTTGGTACCATCAGACAAGATGTAAACATTTCCATCTCCGGAGGAAATAGAGTTGAAATAAAAGGTGCGCAGGACTTACAACAACTCCCCCTCTTAGTAGAACTAGAAGTAAAACGACAGAAAGAATTACTACAAATAAAAAAAGAACTACAAGGGACACGGCTTACTGCTTCAGAAATCATAGATCTCACCACTCTTCTAAATGACTGCCCATCAAAAATCATCCAAAATACTCTACAAAAAGGAGGAAAGATTCTGGCAATAAAATTAAATGGCTTTGCTGGTTTCGTTGGAAGAGAATTACAGCCAAATTATCGTCTGGGAACAGAATTTTCTGGAAGAGCAAAAATTAAAGCAGGTGTGGGAGGAATATTTCATTCAGACGAACTACCCAATTATGGCATAACAGATACTGATGTTATTCGCATTAAAAAGAAATGTAAATGTGATGAAAAAGATGCATTTATCTTAGTAGCAGATCAGGAACAAAAGGCGCAAAGGGCGTTGCATGCAGTATATGAACGAGCGCAGGAAGTTATGGAAGGCGTGCCAAAAGAAGTTAGAAAAGCCAATGCAGATGGAAGTACTGCATATCTCCGACCCATGCCAGGAGCAGCGCGGATGTATCCTGAAACTGATGTTCCTCTCATAAAACCAGACCTTGCTCCCGTGCAAATTCCTGAAACGCTGGAAGAAAAAATCATCAGATATCAAGAAAAACTTGGCCTCAGCGCTGATTTGGCAGTTTTCATTGCCCGTTCGGAAAAAGTTGCTTTGTTTGAAGAACTCATTCAAAAATATCCTCAGAATCTCTTTCCCTTGATGAAACCCGCATTTATCGCTGAGACTCTTACTTCCCGTCTGTTAGAAATTAAACGAAATTATCAAGAAGATCCGGAAAAATTAACTGACGATAATTTCCGTGAAGTTTTCCATCTTTTACAAGAAAATAAAATCCATAAAGATATTGTGCTAGACGTATTGATCGATATGATTCGTGGCAAATTTAATCCTGAATACTATGCACGCATGGGTACAGAAAAAATCCATGATGTGATAAAAGAAATTGTTGCCCAAAATAAAAGCGCACCATTCCCTGCTCTTATGGGTTTAGCCATGAAACAACTCAAAGGTAAAGCTTCGGGAGAATTTATTGCCGAACATCTGAAAAAAGTTATGAATGAAGGGCATGGATGACTCTACTTTTAACGTATGAAACTATGGGGAATAATTTTTAAATAAAACTTAGTTTTACATATAAAGAATAGGCGATAAGAGGAGGAAACTACCATGGCCATAGATTTTAGTCAGAGAAATAAAAAATTAGGATACAAAGGAGAAACATTAGATAATATCGTATTTTTTCTTTTTGGATCACCATTGAAGATTCTAAGAACCGCAGTTGCCACAGTAGCTTTAACCTTGTTGTCGTATCAATGCGTGGGGAATAATATTACTTATTCTGAAGGCGTTCGTGTAGGCATGATTAACAAGTTTTCAAATCGGGGTCTTTTCTGGAAAACATACGAAGGAGAAATGGCATTAGAAGGCATTGCGAGCGGAGAAAATTCCGTTGGCGCAAATGTCTGGCGATTTAGCCTCGATCGATATGCAAAGCATGGGGAAGACGTAAAAACTTTGGTAAAAGAAGTTCTCAGTTATGCAGAATCAGGTACAAAAGCAAAAGTAACTTATGTAGAACCACTTGTCACCTGGCCTTGGCGCTCAGGAACAGACTACCTTGTACAGAGTATTGAACCGATAGAAGAAAAAAAGTAAGAACACAACCTTTATTCTTTCCTGAATGAAGAAGTAGATAAAGAACCACTAGAAACAGAACCATCAGTACCTAAAAAAATTCTTACAAAATACACGCTGCAAGAAATCGCCCATCTTGAGGACGTAAAAAGGGTAATAAATATAGTGAATTGGTTTTTCTATCTTCTTATTCCTTTCCTTACAATCTTATTCCTCCATTTGAAAAAGGAAACAGAAGAATTACTAGAGATACATTATTCCATAGGTAAAATCACCATCATAATCGCAGCAGCACTAAGATTTCTCACTCTCTTTTTCTTTGAACAGACCTTCATAATTTTTCATCTCATTTTCTTTCCACAAGGAAATTGGATGTTCCCGGCAAATTCCCAATTAATTCAAACATTTCCCCTGGAATTCTTTACGAATTTCACTAAAAACTTTCTTTTAACAAGTTTGTTATTAGGAAGCCTTTTTATACTTCTTCCTCTTTTCTTAAGATATGTCAGAAAAAAGTTTTAAAGAAGAACTATCTAAAGAAGTTAAAGAAGATTTTAAGCAGAATAAGTTTGCTTTGATTACTGGTGTAGGAATGAAAACAATCATTTTTATTCTGGCAGCAATTGCTTTGGTGTTAGTTATTATCATTCTTGCAGTTCAACTTTTGATATTTATTCTTCCTTTTTTATTAATAGTGGCTTTGATTTGGTTCATTATTCGTTATTTTAATCGCTTTAAAACGCGAAAAATCATAAAAAATAAAGTTAAATGAATCAAAATAAAATAAACCAAAATAAATTAAGGTAAAGTTAATTAAATGTAAAGTTAATTAAAGTTAAATAAAATGAAAAACAAACCGTTGCTTCTCATAAATGTTAAGACCTATCCTGAAGCACTAGGAAAAAAAGGGATTTTACTTGCGAAAAAACTTGAAAAAATAAAAAATAAAAAATTTCAAATCGCCATTGCTCCTGCATTACTTGATATTGAAGAAGTAGCAAAAAATATTTATCTGCCGGTCTTTGCACAACATACAGATCCTTTTGCAGAAGGAGCACATACAGGAAGTGTTCCTCTTTCTGAACTAAAAATACTTGGTGTGTCTGGAACTTTGTTGAATCACTCAGAAAGAAAAATTCCTTTTGCAGTGCTGAAAGAAACTGTTGCTCTGTGTAAAAAATTTAAATTAACAACTGTTGTGTGTGCTTCTACACTCGCTGAAGTAAAAAAAGTTGCTCAATTAAAACCAGAATATCTTGCCTACGAACCTTCAGAACTCATTGGCGGGAATATATCTGTCACTACAGCAAAACCAGAGATAATCACCAAAGCAGTTCAAGCAGTTAAAAAAATAAGTCCAAAAACAAAAGTCCTTTGCGGAGCTGGCGTACAGAACGGGGAAGATGTTAGAAAAGCCTTAGAATTGGGCGCAAAGGGAATACTTGTAGCAAATGCAGTGGTAAGAGCAAAAAATCCCGAGAAAGTTGTGGAAGAGATGATCAAATAAAAAAAGAAAAACAAGAAAAACAAGAAAAAATAAAATATCGGGGGTATAAAACATGATAAATTACTTAGCAGTGTTAGTTGCAGCAGTTGCAAGTTATGCTTTAGGAGCATTGTGGTACTCACCCGTGCTCTTTGAAAAACTGTGGATGCAATTGAGTGGTCTTTCAGAAACAAAACTGAAAGAAATGAAAGAAAAAACAGACATGAAGAAGAGTTACGCCTTTGGTTTTGTTGGCACGTTGGTAAGTGCAGTAGTATTGGCGTATCTCATTGAAATGGCCCAATGGACTTCAGCACTGCAAGGCGTTTTGCTGGGAGTTTTGGTCTGGCTTGGTTTTGTGGTAACGGTAGAACTCGGCAGTGTATTGTGGGAGAACAAAAGCTGGAAATTGTTTTTACTTCAGACAGGACACAATCTAGTAAGTTTAGTAGTTATGGGCTTGGTTTTGGGATTGTGGAGATAAGAAAATTTTAGAGAGAATTAAGTTTTGAAAAAAAAATCAATTTTTTTGGAGTTTTTTGTTTTCTTTTTGTTCAAAGCATTAGTTAGTTACCACAATCTCTATCCTATCCCCTTTCCTTACTTTCTCTTGCACAAAAAAAGTAACTAATTCTCCTTCTGATGCGCTGGAAATTTCTTCACCCTCTTCGCTTCGCAACTCAATAATTTGTTGAGTAAATTCTGGAGTTGTTTTTCCAAAAAAAGTAATATTCTGTGCATTCATAATTCTTTTTTTAACTTTCACTAAAGCAACCTTATTTTTTGCATAATAATTTTCTACTTTACCAAGAAGTTCTCTCTTTAATTGTTCTTTTCTAACTTTCCTTTGCTTAGGAGCATATTCACATTCTTTTGAACAAGTATTCCCCATATTCTGCAAACACTCTGCGCACCCCACAAACAGTTTATCACACCTCAAATTAAAACAGTTTTGATACTTCTCCGATGCTTTCCCGCAATGCACACAGGAAGTTATTGCTTTACCCGTTTCAGACACTAAGCGGCCATCAAAAACAAACAAGCCGCCTTCCCAAAAACTTTTTTCCTTGACTAGATTCAAATAATTAATAATACCGCCTTCAATATGATACACTTGAGGAAAACCATTCTCTTTAAGATAAGCAGAAGCTTTCTCGCAACGAATACCGCCAGTGCAATAAAGAACAACTTTTTTCTGCTTATATTTTTCTAACCCTTTTGTTTGTTCAGAAAAATCACGAAAATTTTTCATAGGAAGAGTAACAGCATTTTTGAATTTGCCAACATTCCATTCATATTCATTCCGTGCATCAACAAGAACAAAGTCTGATTGCGAATTTTCTTTTTTCTGTTCGTTATCTCTATACCATTGCTGCAGTTCTTCAGCTTTCAAAAATGTTCCCCGCTTGCTTAAATCAACATTTTTACCAAAATGTACAATCTCTTTTCTTACTTTAACAGTAAGTTTAGAATGAGCCATTTCTTGAGTTTCTTGTTCCCGAAAAGTAATTTCTGAAAAGGAGCCATTGCAGAAATCCCTGGCACAGAGAATTTTTTTAAATACCATAATATCTTCTTTCTTCCCAGAAATAGCTGCATTTACACCTTCTTTGGCAATAAGAATTCTTCCCGTAAGTTGATATTTTCTACAAATCTCCTGCATTTTATTTTTCATTTCTAAAGGATCATCTAGAGAAAAATACTGATAAAATGAAATTGTTAGGTATTCCATGGTATTAAAAATCAATCTATCATTTTTAAAATTTACCCATTCTCATCTACTAACTCCATATCAGCATCAGGACAAGAATGAGCATCGGAGTAAGAATGAGCACTAGAATACACACGACCATCAGCAGAAGTAACACCAAGTAAAATATTCTTTTGGTCTTTCTTTTCTCGGAAAGATCTTGAAACGTACACTTTCTCCCGCGTTAAAGGATTTTCTCCAGTATAATACATCGCAGTTGATGCCGTTCCTGGAGTTGGAGTAAACACTTGCGTAAGATTGACAAAAATATCTTTTTCATCACAGTATTTCTTGAGTATTTCCATGTCTCGCAGTGTAGTTCCTGGATGCGCTGCGATAAAGTAAGGCACTAAATTTTTGTGCGTCTGCTGCTCTTCATTAACTTTTTGATACTCTTTTAAAAAATCATCAAACGCTTTCTTGGTTGCTTTATTCATGTTTTTTAAAACACTATTGGAAATGTGTTCAGGAGCAATTTTTAATCTGGTGACAAACTGCATGATTTTGCGGAATAATTTTTTCTGATCTAATATAATATCGTGTCTAATCGCACTGCGTAATTCCAATGTAGTTCCCGCATATTTTTGCTGAAGTTTTTCTACTTCTTCCAGTAAAGGATAAAGATCTTCTTTCAAAACTCGTTGAGGACAGCCTACGCACTGCTGATTGCAATATTTTTTTTTGTTAAACACAGTAATCTCTTTCCCAATCACGGGAGAAAAGATGCGCTGTTCTTCTGTATATAATGCGCAAGAAGAACCATACATGTTCAGCGTAGGCAAAGTTAAATCATTAATTTTACCTACGCCTGACTTGTAGAGAAGTTCAATTTCTGCAAGGATACTTTCTTTGCTTCTTTTGGCAACTTCTTTTCCCTGCACTAAAGGAATCACACAAAAAGTGCAGCTTCCCCAGCATCCTCTACCGATGACTACAGAAGTTTCTAATTTGCCCACCATCCCTTCATTGAAAGCTAAATTTTTTGACTTAGGATGTAATCGTCGGGTAAAAGGAAAACTATACAGAAGATCCATCTCTTCTTCTCTGAGAGGATGAGCTGGCCGATTGTGTTGTATTGCTCCTAATCCACAAGGTTCAATAAAAGCAGCATCAGGAAGAAGATAATATATCCTGGTTAAAAGATTAAACTGTAGCGGATCTTGAAGACACTCTTCATAGCTGGGAAGTTTTCTGATATTCTCTGATTCAGGATTTTTAAGATCTTTATTTTTTTTAATACGAAAAGCAACGCCGTCAATAGTCGGCAAATTCAAATTGTCTTTTATCTCTTCAAAAGAAAGTGAATTGCCTGAGATAACACTCATCTTTTTCATGCGTTCTAAAATTGCTAAAAGAGCCCTCTCTGCATTTCCAAACAGCAAAAGATCTGCTTTAGTGTCATTTAATATTCCCCGCCGCAGTGCATTGTCTTTGTAATCAAAATGAGTAAAACGTCTGATAGTTGCTTCAACCCCGCCTAAAACAGTAATGCTTCCTTTGAATAATTTCTTAACTTTTTGCGTATATACCATCAATGCTCTTTCAGGAACAAGTACATTCTCACGCGGACGCAGCATAGGCGTATAATTTGCCAGTACAGAATCAAGTAGACCGGAAGTAATGCAGAAAAAATATTTTGGTTTGCCGCAGGCAAGATATTCTTCTTCTGTTTCCGGCTGAGCAATGATACCTACTTTATAGCCTTTAGCATCAAGCAGCCGGGAAAGAATGGCAACGCCACTTAACGGATGGTCGTAATAGGGATCACCGGTGATGAAAATGACATCGAACTCACTAAAAGGAGTATGTGAATCCATCTTGTTTGCATAATATTTTTTTCCTTCAACACGAGTAGTGGGTAAAAATTGAGCCATCTCATTCTAAAAAATTTCTGATTTATAAATATATGCACTATGAAGTGATAAATATTAAATTTTTTAGAAAGTGTAGGAAATAGTTTAGGAGATTTAACCTTTTTCTTCCATAAGATTTATATATAAGTGTCAGGTTTACACTAACTAAATGAGAAACAATAATAAAATAAATTATAAATTTTGAAAAAAGTAAAAATCCCAATCGCAGCAGAGCTGCGGGGCATTTGATAACAATGGACAATGGGATTTTTTCCCTTAGTAAAATTTATAATATAGCAAATGTGTTAAGTATTCGAATATTTTTATGACACATTTGCTATTAGTAATTGTGAACAAACGTTCGAAAATATTTCACAATTACTATATATCTCCTTTGGAGTACTAAAAATGAGCCAAATACAACCTTTGAGAGAACCGCAAATGCTAGAATTTACTAAAGATTTGACACTAGCAGTAGCAAATCTCTATGAGTATACGATGGCTGAAGCCAACTTATTGGAAGGAATTCAAGGAAAGCAAGCAGTTTTTGACATAGTAGTACGAAGAATGCCAACAAATAAAAATGTGGGTTCTTTTGAACATGAAGGAGTAAAGTATGATAAATTAGCTCAGCGGGATTTCTTGATTAATTGCGGTCTTGAACAATGTTTAGCATATTTTTTGGAAGGACAGGGAAATAGAAAATTAAGAGAGTATATGGAGCAGACTCAAGGAATATCAAATGAAAACTTCTTAAATTGGGTGGAAAAAATTAAATTTGCGGGCGATGTATATGCAATGCCAGAAGGCACCGTATTTTTTGCTCAAGAGCAGCAAATGAGAGTACATGAACGATTTGAAGAAGCCCAAGTTTTTGAATCGTTATTATTAGATACTCTTAATTCTCAAACTAATGTCTGTACTACTGCTAATGACATTGCAGAAGTCACTAACAAAATTCTCTTAGAAGGAGGAAGCCATAGAGCAACTAGCCCGCAAAGTGCCATCTTTAACTCCCGTGCAGCAAGATGTGGTGGATTCACCCTTTCTTCTCACGTAGCTTACGGGATGTTCTATCATGAAAAAGTGGGCGGAACACATGGCCATTCGTATGTGATGCTGCATCCTTCTGAATATGCCGCATTTAAAGCTCAAGCTAAATTGTTCAAAAATAAAGTTTGCTTCCTGCTTGACACGTACAATATGAAAGAAGCATTAGAAACTGCTTTGCAAATAGTACAAGAAGAAGGATTAGAAAAATTTGCTTTCCGTATTGATAGTGGAAATCTTTTGGAACAAGCAAAATATATCCATCAAGTAATGAAAGAACGTAAATTTGAAAGAGAAGAATACTTATTAGTTGCCTCGGATGATTTAACTGCCAGTAAAATTGCTCATTTAGAAAAAGAAGGGGCAGATATTGACAAATACTTAGCAGGAACATTTGTAGTAAATCCACCAAAGCCCGTAACCGCAGTATACAAATTAGCTGCTTTTATGGAATCTGATGGAACATGGAATTTGCGAGGAAAATTATCTGAAGAATTCAGCAAAGCTACTTTTCCTGGAATAAAGCAGGTGTATCGGGTAACGGGAAGAGATGGATATTATCAACGAGATATCATTGCTTTTGAAGGAGAGGGCTTGTCTCAGTATCTCAAAGAAGGAGAAAGCGCAGAAGGGTTGCTTATTCCCGTAATTTCCCAAGGAAAATTGATTTATGATTGTCCTAGCATCGTTGAAATCTCTCGAAGAAGAGTAGAACAATTAGCCAAATTTAAGGATATTGCTCATTACCAAGTTATCGTTTCGCAAGGAATCTTAGAAAAACAGCAAGAGATTATGCGCGAACACGGAATTAGAAAATAAAGGAGGAACTAAAATGACCAAAACAACCACCATCAAAGTCTTTGTAGATTTCAGCGAATCTTTTACCAGCCCTAACGGCAGTTTCTATTGTGGAACTACGGAAGAGCAGAAAGATAATGCAGTTAAAGTTGCACAAAGCGGCGATCTCATTCTCTATCTCGTAGATGTGCATACGCGAGGCAGTTCTGAGTTCATAGTTAATGGTGGAGCTTTTCCGGCACATCATCTCATAAAAAAAGACCATTATGCTCTTGACCAACTAGGCGTAGAAGCAGGAAAAACGGTAAGTCCACAACTTACACAGAAACTCTATGATCTTGTCAAAGACAAACGCAGTGGATTAATCGTTCCAAGACATGTCTTTTTTCAGGATTACAATGGAGAAGAGAATCCTCAACCCTCATTTGCATTTGAAGACGTTGAAGAAACTTTTGGAGTTAAACGTCTTAACTCTAAAGAATTCTTAGATGGTGGAATAGAATATGTAGTGAATGCCAAGCACATGTTCAATGGCACTGCTCTGCAGGCAACGAATTGGATGGGAGATTTTGCCGGTGTGCCAGTGCAGGAAATGAATATTTTCT
>JACPNC010000053.1 GCA_016185685.1 Candidatus Woesearchaeota archaeon
ACCGCCTTCTCCTGTAGTGATTATTTTATTGATATTCAAAGAAAAGCAACCAATTTCTCCAAAAGAACCGGTTCTTCTGCCTTTCCAAGCAGCGCCGAAAGATTGCGCGCAGTCTTCTATCACGGGAAGATGGTGTTTTTCAGCAATAGCCATAATTTTATCCATCTGCGCTGGACGTCCATATACGTGCACTGGAAGGATTGCTCCTGTTTTTGCGGTGATGTTTTTTTCTATAAGATCCGGGTTGAGATTGAAATCTTCAGGAGAAACATCCACCATTATTGGAATATTTCCCGAATGTAAAATGGCATTTGCTGTCGGCGCACAGCTGGTAGTAGTGGTGATAATTTCTTTCTGTTCTATTCCTAAAGTACGTAACGCAACTTCAATGGCGGCAGTTCCGGAATTTACTGCCACTACATGTTGTACGCCAAGATATTTAGCTAATTGTTGTTCAAATTCTTCCAATTCTTTTCCACGAGCTATCCATCCCGCTCGTACTACTTGAACTACTCTTTCTACCTCGCTTTCATCAATATCCGGGACACCTACCGGGATTTTTATCATTTGCATGACAGAATAACACTTTTTTTGTATTTAAATAGTTTATTTAACATACTTCACTACTGATACCCAACAGAGAGATTTCAAAAAAGAGAAAATGGAAGTTAATAATTGGTCTTTTTTACTTGCAAAAAAGAATAATTCATGTAAAAAATTACTTTTAAAATATAATAAAGGCAATAAAATCGGTGAAATAAAATAAAACTCTTGGTGTGAAAATTCAGAAAAACGAGATTTATTTTTTTTAAATTCTGCCAAAGTTATATATTTTGGCCTAGTTTCTTTATATGACGAGAATAAACGATATATTTGCACACTTGGGGTGTATCGTAATGGTTCAACTATCACTAGGGTTCCTGTTTTCTTGAGAACTCTGTGGCATTCTTGGAATACTTTTTCCTGATGTACATGCATCAAGACCGAATTGATATATATTTTATCAAAAGTTTGATCTGAAAAAGAAAGTGATTCCGCACTCATAAGTTGTGCATTGAGCTGCACATTTTTATTTTTTGCCAAGTGTTGTGTGTTTCGTATGCTTTCTGGCGAAATATCAATTACGGTCACCTCTGCTTCTTGAAAAGCAAAGTACACTGCCTGTTCTCCTGAGCCGCAGTGCATCTGTAAAAGCTAAAGCAAACATATCTTTGCTGGAAGAACTCCACTGTTGGTCGTAGTATTCTTTTATGCGTGTAAGTGTATCTTGCGAATTTGATATCTCTTTTATTTCTTTCATCATATAGACCTTTGCGTTATTTGGTGTATTCATTTTGCAAAGGGATATATTAGAAATGCGTTATTTTATTACACTCATCAATGCATTTCTCTATAATTTTGATCTGACGCGTAAGGTATACATCATGTCTTCAAGAACTACTCTTATTCCCCAAAGAAAAGGGAGATTAGTTTCTCCATGCTGGCGCTTATTATATGTTGCTTTTCTTTCGGTGCGAGGCAAGGATAATTTCTTTGCGATGGCGGCAATAGTAATACCGTAGAGAATATGGTCAAAAGGATGCAGATTTTTAAGCTTGCCATAGTTTATGATTGAATCAAGTATTTCTTTTTTCGCTACGATATATCCGTTAGTATGGTCATACACTCCCGTGTTTAACCACAGGCGAATCCAAAAATTAAGAAGGTATGTTCCCATGCGATGGGCAAAATCAGTTTCAAATTTAGTGTTTCCCAAATAACGGGAGCCAAAAGCAATTTCTCCTTTTGTTGCAAGATCATATAATTCCGGCAAAACTTCCGGCGCATGGCTTAAATCGGCATCTAAAAATGCAACTACTTTTCCTCTAGCTGCGTTGAAGCCAGTAAAATAAGCACTGCCGATGCCCATCTTTCCTGGGCGCTTGATTAAAGTAACATGAGGAAATAATTTCTTCATTTCCAATACTACTTCTGAAGTGCCGTCAGGAGAACTGTCATCTACTACGATGATTTCACCATTAATTTTTGCATCGCTGAGAATTCTGCTTACTACAGTTATGAAAAGACGGATGTTCTCCCGCTCGTTGTAGGTGATGGTGATGACGCTTAATTCTGGAGTTACAGTTTCAGTATTTTTTGTTTTTGTCATGGTTTGTTTGTGTACTCTATTTTATTTATGAAATGTATCCCAATATCCGCTTACACAGCTTAACCCGTAACTAGTGGAAGCAAGAATTTCATACTTTTTATCTTCTCCGCTAGGTGCTCGTCCATTTTCTACTAACTGTTGAATTTGTAAAGGATTGCTGAGCACTATCAAATCTCTATGTTCTCTGGCATCAACTGCTTTTTTCCAAGTTTCGGAAGTAAAGTATTCTCTCTCTTTGTTTGTTTGTGCTACAAAGACAAAATCTGCTTCTAAGGTTTTTGGTTGTGCCACTAAACCGATAAGGTGCATGGTTGATACTTCGCTGGGCTGAACTGCCAATTCTTCCTGCAATTCACGATAAGCATCATCAATGGGGTTGATTTTAGAAACATCTCGGTTAAAAGTCATCCAGCCTGCTGCGCCGTGAACTGCACCATCGTATGAATCACTTTTACGTATGCCGACAACTACGTCGCCTTCGCGAGTTAAAGTTAAAATTGTCGCGCCTAATCCGTTTGATAAGTAAAATCCTTGATCTCCTTTGCGGAGTCCTAAGTTTTGTAATTCTTTAGCTTCTTCTTCTGAACGTTTGTAATCTTCTTTCCATTCCCCCCAAGAAGTTGGGCCGATGCGGAGGTTTAATGTCCTTAAGTCTTTCTCCACGCCAACTTTAGGTGCACTTTTAAACCATCCATTATAACGACATTTCCAATCTCGCGCTTCCATTTTTCCTTCCGCTACTAATGCGTCTAATTCTGCTACTTTCTCTTCAAATGAAGGTGGAGTTTGAGTAGAAATGCTTCCTCTACCTTTTCCTTTTATTATTGAAATGTTATCATAAATTGCGCTCTTTGTTGTAGTGTCAAAAACATTATGAATTCCAAAATTAACTTTCCTTTCCATAGTTTTAGTTGTAGTTTCCATTATGTGCCTCCTAGAATATCTATCTTGTAGTGACCGTTTAGGTCGGTACTTCGTTTATAATACTTGTGAAATGGTAGACTTTAATTTGATAAAATTCTTTGGAAATATCGCGCTCAAAGTGCTGATCAAGGAATTTTTGATAGTAGTCGCCGGTCTTGGGGTTCTTATTCAATATGAGCCAGAATTCATCTTTTTTATCCAGAAGTTTAAAGAGTTGTCTTTCATCGATTTTTTGA
>JACPNC010000067.1 GCA_016185685.1 Candidatus Woesearchaeota archaeon
AAAAAAAAATAAAAAATACAAAGATTTTTTTGAGTAGTTCCATGTTTTTAACCCGCTTTACTTGCTCTTACTTACACTGCAAGTTTTCTCCAGAGTAAAATTATGCAGCCATGCCGTAAGTGCACCGCCAATTCCACCGCAAATCAATCCCCAGAAAAGACCCATAAAACTTCCCGCAATTGTTGCTGAATAGCCAGGATACAATGTTGCAAGCATACTAAGAAATTCTTTGCTTACCCAGAAAAACTTCGCTTCTGGAAAAACAGTGAGAATTATACCTAAAAGAAAAACATAAATTCCCCACAGACTTCCTAAAGTCAATGCCAATGCTTTTGGACTTAAATATCCGCATTCTTTTTCTGATTTCATTTTAATTTTTTACCTCTTTTTTATTTTTTTATGTTTTATGCTTTTTACTTTTCACTGACTTTTATTATTGATTTTACAGATTTTATGTAAATAACACCAGCCCAGGAAACTTTCTACTAAAGCAATCCATCCAATCACAAACAACACCCACATTACTCCCATACCATACTGCGGCGCCCACGGTCCAAGCCACCAAAAGGCTAAAGCAAATCGCAGTACGCGATCCAATTTTCCTAAGTTTTGTTCAAACATTTCCATGCACCTCTTTTTTTTGTATTTATTTTTGGAATTTTTTTTTCTTGGAATTTGTTTTCTTCTCATAACTTCTTCCTCTTCAACATTAACGCATTCATAATAACACTTACTGAACTTAATGCCATTGCCCCTCCAGCAATGATGGGATTCAACATCCAGCCAGTTAAAGGATACAAAACTCCCGCAGCCACAGGAATACCCAAAATATTGTAAATCAAAGCCCAAAACATGCCTTGCTTGATTTTAGACATAGTTAAACGGCTCAATTTCAACGCTTTAGGAATATCCAACAAACTATTTCTCATCAGAACAATATTGCCAGACTCCATCGCCACATCTGTTCCCGAGCCCATGGCAATACCAATGTCGGCTTGTGCCAGCATGGGCGCATCATTAATCCCATCACCTACTGCTGCAACTTTTACTTTTCCCTGCTTTTGTAATTCTTTGACATGCCGTGCTTTTTCTTCAGGCAGTACTTCAGCAAAAAATTTCTCAATCCCAACTCGTTTGGCAATCGCTGCTGCGGTCCTTTGATTATCTCCCGTAATCATATAAGAAACAATTCCCATTTTTTTCAAATGTTCAACTGCACGAGGTGAATCTTCTTTGATCTCATCAGCTACAGCAATAACTCCTACAACTTTTTTTCCCTGCGCAACAAACATGGCCGTTTTTCCTGCTTCTTCCAATGTTGCAAGTTCTCCGAGCAATGGCGAAATAAGGACATTTTTTTTTCGCATCAATGCAATGTTTCCGACAAAATACTGTTTTCCCAGAACTTTGGCTTCTACACCATGCCCAGGAATGGCTTTAAATGAAGACACTGATAAAAATCTGACTCGACTTTTTTCCGCACGATTAACAATCGCTTCGGCAAGAGGATGCTCAGACTTTTTCTCTATACTCCCGGCGATTTCTAATAAATTTTTTTCTGAAATACTTCCATGCACAATAATATCTGTCACTACTGGTTTTCCTTGAGTAATTGTTCCCGTTTTATCAAACACTACGATTTCGGTTTTATATGCACTTTCCAATGCATCGCCGCCTTTGATAAGAATTCCGTCTTGTGCTCCTTTTCCTGTGCCCACCATAATGGCTGTCGGTGTTGCTAATCCTAATGCACAAGGACAAGCAATCACTAAAACAGCAACCGCAGCAATCAAAGCAAAACTTGTTTCTGCATGAAGAAGAGAAAACCAAACAGTAAAAGTCACCAATGCTAAAAGAATAACTATAGGAACAAAATATGCAGAGATAACATCAGCAAATCTCTGAATAGGTGCTTTCTTGGTTTGTGCTTCTTCAATAAGCTTCACGATTCTTGCTAAAACAGTATCAGTACCAACTTTAGTGGCTTTAAAAATAAACGAGCCCTGCTTGTTCAGAGTAGAACCGATAACGGCATCTCCTTTCTTTTTTTCAACGGGAATGCTTTCTCCCGTTACCATGCTCTCATCAAGAGAAGAATGGCCGTCAATAATCACCCCATCCACCGGAACTTTTTCTCCCGGTTTGACGATTACTTTCTCTCCCACTTTAACATCTTCAATGGGAATTTTAGTTTCTTTTCCTCCACGAATCACTGTCGCAGTCTTTGCTCCCATTTTCATCAGCTTAGCAATTGCTTCGGAAGTTTTTCCTTTAGCTACCGCTTCAAGGTACTTGCCAAGCAAAACCAGTGTTATAAGGATAGCAGATACTTCAAAGTATTGATGCTCTTCAGGAGCAAAGATAACCGCATAAACTGAAAATAAATAGGCAGCGCTAGTGCCAATAGCAATCAGCGAATCCATATTGGCGCTTTTGTTTTTGAATGCCGTCCAGGTTCCTCTATAAAACTGCCAGCCAAGGTAAAATTGGATTGGCGTAGAAAGCAGTAACAGCAAGTAATCTTTATAAGGAATTTCTCCTAAGCCGAGAAACATGCTCATGCCCAAAATTAATGCTGGAACGGACAAAAATGTACCAAGAATAACTTTCCACTTCAACTCTTTTAATTCTTTTTTTCTAAGTTTTTCTTCCCGCTGTGGTTGTCCTTCTGCAAATATTTCAGCGCCATACCCTTTATTTTTGATAGCCTGAATGAGATTTTCCGTATTTGTTTTCCCTTCATCAAATTCAACAGTGGCTTTCTCAGTTGCGTAATTAACTACGGCGAGAGAAACGCCATCTACTTTATGCAGTGCTCGGGTAAGCACAGTTACACAGCTGGCGCAATGCATGCCTTTGACTTTAAGAGTTGTTTTTGCCATTTTCTTACCTCTTCTCTTCGTTGTACCTCTTCTCTTCTTCTTACTTCTTATCTCTTCCCTTCCAATATCTCACAGCAATACTCCTTCATATGCGCATCAATCAGCTCTAAGAGAGGCGCAATAGTTTTTTCATTCACAGTATAATAGCGGAACTTGCCTTTTTTCTGCATAAAAACCATCCCATGATATTCTAACTCTTTAAGATTGTGAGAAACCATACTTTGTTCAAATCCGGTAGCAGCACAGATTTCAGAAACATTTTTTGATCCATTGCTGTTCTTCCCTCTCTTTCTAAGCACATTGACTATTTTTAATCTGCTTTCATTAGCAAGCGTCCCAAAAAAAAGAGGATAAGCTTTTTCTAAAGAACTGCCCGTACTGCAATGCACTTCAGAATGTTTCTTAATATGAGCCATAATTCATATGAACAATGCATCATGTATTTAAAGGTTGCGGAAGTCTTTTTGTGATTTCAGGAACTCTGAAGGCAGGTGGATTTCATAGATTACAAAAAAACATGCGGGGGACGTGACTCTCTCACTGGCGTTCGGAGCATTGTCGTTGAACGCCAATATTCGAACACGCGTAGGGACTAACCCACTACCCCTTCTTGTGCACGATGTAAAAGTGCATCTCAAGGTAGCCCATTTGGCCGCTCTGGCACCCCCGCATCAGATTATGAAGAACGACATTTCTTTAAAAAAGTAGCGAAAGAATATGATAAAAATAAAAAATGGGGCAGCCAGCGAGACTTTCGAAGTTCTCCTTGCTCTGGTAGAAATTTATCGAAATCGCGGATATAAATCTCTCGCGTCCAGGGATCTCTGCTACAATGGTAGCCACACTCGGGAGGAAATTTATTCCTTGTCCCTTATTCTACCATTGAACTATGGCCGCCACCACTTCTCATTAAGAATCCATTTTATTTAAATAGTTTGGGGTAAAAAATCCACAACCTTAATAATCTTCATTCTTCTCATACTGCCGAATCCCATGTTCAAAGCAATTATTTGCGATTTAGACCGTTGTCTCTTTAATCCTCATAGCGTCCCCCTCCCGCAAGGCTCTTTTCTAAAAATCTTTAGATTGATGGAGAAAGAAGTAGATTCAAAAAAGAAAGAAAAAATAAAAAAAGAGATATACAAATGGGGACTGCCGGGAATTCTAAAACGACACCAAATTCCCGAACAATTGCAACAAAAAATCAAAGCTATCTACCAAGTCCCCACAGTAAGTCCTCAAGCAAAGCCATACCCAGACATAGTAATACTCAAAAAATTGCCACAATTAAAAATTCTTGTGACTACGGGATTAGAAAAATTTCAGAACAGTAAAATTAAAACCATGCATTTAGAAGAGTATTTTGACGAATGTATCATCAACAAAACCGATAACACCAGCAATTTATGGACTAAAAAAAGGATTTTCAAAAAAAATCTAAAAAAACACCAACTAAATCCAGCAGAAGTTCTTGTCATCGGCGATTCACCCTACGACGAGCTCATTCCTGCAAAAGAATTAGGCATGAAAACCGCGCAATCTCTTCGTGACAACGTTAAAAAAGTGGAAGGGTTTGATTATTATATTAAAAGTTTTGATGAGTTGAAAGAAATCCTAAAATGACTATAGAGGACTTTGAAAAACCCTTTGGATGATGGATTTTTTAAAGTCCTTCTTAGAAGGATTTGACAAATCTGATGGGTTATTCAAATCCTTCTATAAAATTCTTACCACTTTTTCCTTTCACTTCCCCATCAACGGATAAATCAACATCCCTTTAAAAAAACTCCATCTACTTACATACGCATCAAATCGTTCAAACTCGCCCATGGCTATAGCATGCTTCAGACCTTCCATCCCTTCTTCTTCAATTACTCTCTGTTGAACATAAATTCCGCTTCGTTTCACTTGCCGTACATCTCTATGACAATCAGAAGCCGCAACGCCTTGATGACCATAAAAATCCGCTAATTCTCTCGCCAGACTATTTGCGCTTTTCATCGGAAAAAAGAAAGGCAAGAGATCAATACTGCTGGCGTTATGCACTTCAACTTCATCAATCCATTGATATGCATTACGAATTGCAGGAAGATGCTGTTCCTGCGCAAGCTTCATAATAAATTTTCCTTCATCAACAATAAATGGATGATTAAGAATCGCTATTCCATTTCGTGCATGAATTTTCTGCACTGCCTCTTCAAGAGTATCGTAATAAGGAAAATAATCACCATCCCAACCCACAGCAAGGAGATGATGTATTCCTGCAACGATCTCTTGTGTTCTTGCAAAGTAACCTCCATCATACTGAGCTAACTTTCCAGGAGTAATTTCTTTAAAAGAATAATCTCTGTACACAAGCTCAACCGCTTTTTCATAACTAAGAATATTTTCATTGTCTTTACCAACTCGTGCTGCTAAACCAACTAACCCGGAGGAACCAAGCATCTGCAAAATGGAAGTTAAATCGTTTTCACTGCTGGGATGAGCATGCAGATCGCAGAGAACTTTTTCATTCCGCAGAGGAGCCGAATGCATTTCTTCATTAGCAAGATAAAAATAACTGCCAGTACAAGCCGTAATTAATCCAGCAATACTTAATTCAAAAAAGGTTCTCCGGTTCATTACTGTTAAAAAAAATCTCCCATTTAAAAGAATTACCTCACTACAGTCACTTCTTCCGGCAAAATCACATCTTTTTCTTTAAGTTGCCCAACCCCCAGACGAGTATAAGTGTGCTTTACTTCCATCTCGCTTTTAGGATCTGCAGAAGAATAAATTACCTGTTTCAATGGCAGACCATAAAATTTGTCCAGAGAAAGCCGCTCTAATTTTCCTTCAATATTTAGGTCTTCAATAATTTCAGTACTTCTCCCATCAACATTTTCTACTTTCTTCACACCACCAGCACTTTCTGCTTTCTTATAACTTTTACTTTTATCCAGCGAGTTGATCCCAAATATTCCCCGCCAGCTTGAAGTGGAAAAAAGTTCTCACTTTTTATTTCAATTTCTTTACCTTGCAAAACAATAAAAGGCGCTTTGTGAAGATTAAAATTGGCAAACAGTAATGCCCATAAACGTACCAATTTATTAGAAATACTAGAATGAGTGTTAACTACTGCCAATCCATACACTTTTTCATCAGTTGAATCCACTTTCCCAATCAATGAACGCAAACCAAATCCAAAATAAGGAATTTTAGCTAAAGTTAAAGAGACACCATTATCAAATTGCTGCTCTTCTCCATCAATTAAAACACGAAAAGAAAAATGTGCTTTTGCCTGCAAGAGCCCTTTTACACCTGCAATAAAATAATCTCCAAATCCCGCATGTGGCGTACGCCGAGTAAGACGCATTATTTCTGCATCAAGTCCCGCACTCAGAAAAGTGGTTTGTATTTTCCCATCTTCCCACAACAATTCTAGCACATCTAGTTCGGTTTCTTGAAACTGAAATCTCGAGCGTAGATACTCGAAACGATTTCCTTTGTAAAAATAAGAGTAAAACGCATTTCCTGCACCCAAAGGGAAAAAACCTAAACTTTTTTTCCAAAATGGTTTGTAATTCAAAGCGCTTTCAAAAGAGCCATCACCGCCAGNNCAGCGATGATCAGATGTGAAGGCAGAGGAATCTTTTTTTCTACACCTTGAAACATGTTTTTCTGTGCGGGCAGATAAAAAATAGGAGCTTTTCTTCTTTTAGAAAAAACATTGAGTAATCTTCTTCTGTAAATGTCATAATAGCCGCTGGAACGTTTATTAGCAAGAATAAATAAATGCTTTTGCTTTATGTTTTTGCTTGCTTTTCTTCTCCTCAAACGCTCTTTCAAATATGAATTTGCATATACACCAAACGACCCCCACGCAAAAATAATGGCAAGAGGTGCAAGAATGTACTGCACGAACTGAAAAAATGAAAAAATAGGTAAATAGAGAGGTAAAAATAAAGAAGAAAAAAATGGTCCTATTAACAGTCCAAGAACCAAAATAAACTCTACCACGGTTGCTGATTTTGCATATTTTTGTTCTTCATCTAAAACAATATCTTCTTTTGTTGCAGACCAGCGAAGAAGGACAGCAAAGATTTCTCTTAGCAAAAGCAGAAGTAAAAAAAATAGAGAAAACGTATTCTGCCAGACAAAGAAAAATAAAAGCCCAAATACCAAAATCTTATCAGCAAAAGGGTCAAGAAATGAACCGACTGGGGCCCCCTCTTTTTTTCGAAGGTAATCATCAATAACATCAGTGGACAATGCAAGCAAAAAAAGAAAGATAGCAAAGAGCAGAGAGAAAGCAGTGTCTTGGAGAATGAAATAGATGATTATGGGAAGTGCCACAATACGAAGTAAGGAAATACTACTGGAGAGACGCATAGGAAACAAAAACAAATGATAGTTTAAAAGGATATTGGAATTTTTAAGTTGAGTGTTTGGAATTTGGTGCTTGAGTATTGGAATTTAAGTTATTGGTGCTTGGGATTTCGTACTTAATATCTCTCTCAGTACTGCATTGGATCCGGAAACTGCAAGTCAAGTAATAGGGTTTTTTTATCCTGCTCACGATACTCTTTCGTTCTATTTCTTGCAAATGCTTTCTCAAGTCGGGGGTCAGCAAAAGAAGTCTGCTTCTGAAACAACTCTCGCGCTTTCCCACGATGGCCAATAAGGTCATACGTCCGAGCGAGAAACAAATCTCGTACCTGAGAAACATGCATGTCCGTTTCTTTCACTGTTTCAAAACATTCTCGCGCTTCTTGATAATAACTAAGAACAAAAGCCACTAGTCCCCGTTGCATCCAAAGGTAACTATCTTTAAAAGCCAGCTCAACTTCAGTAGCTTTACGGAGATATTCTAAAGTTCTTTCTTGATAGTCAGCATCATGATTATGAGTGTGCCATTCTGCATACGCCCGATGATAATAATGAATGGCTTGTTGAAATTTTCTAGAATAAGGTGGATGATTAATGACTTCTCTTGCTCTTTCTCCCTCCTCAACCATTTTTGTATTGTCCCAGAATTTTCCTGCTTTGATTTCCAAAAAATTTCCTAATCCAGTAGGCGATTCCTTTCTGCTGGAAAGCCATAGAGTTTGAGTTTCTGGTTCAAAAATAACGGATTTTATTGTAGTGATAGCACTAATGGTGTCTCCATAAACTCGGTGCTTTCCGCCCCCAAAGCTGAAATGGTCTCCTAAAGCAGATAGTAAAGTGCGATAAGATACTTTACCACTAGAGGCATCTACTATTTCTTCCATACGAGATACCCGCGCTTTCAAATCTTGTTGTACGGCTCCGCCCAGAAAAGCTTCTTTTTTTCTTAACTCTGTCTGAAAATAATTTGAGTGGACTAACGATCCTTTTTCATCTTCTGCATGACGAACGTATGTCTCTGTAGGACTCATTTCAATCACGATCGCATCGTTTTCTTTTGCACTTGCAACTACAAAGGCCCAATGCGCAGAACGACGACAACTCTTCGCGATTCGCACTGCTTCTTCCAATGAATGAGCCTTGCTAATCACTTCATTTCCTAAGGTAATAATAGGCATGCCTCGAGAAGAAAAACTTTTTCCAAAGTGTGCATGAGTTGCCAGAGTTAATCCTTCTGCATTCATCGCAGTTAATCCAGAAGTATGCACACCTGCGCTAGTCACCGCCACATGAGGTATTTCATCTTTTTCAGAGGGTTCATGAAATAAAACAGTAGGTTGTTTTTCCCACGCATCAACCACTGGATAATCCATATTGCGCGCCACGAGAAGACGTTTTTCTAAAGTATTTTCTTTCAGCACCACTGCGCTAGTGCATCCTAACCGCTCTCTTTCAGCAAGATGCTGCATCACTGAAAGTCTTGATAAAAACATCAACCCTTCTGCCTGCAATACTCCGCTGCGAATTACTTCAAAAGGCAACCCCGCATATTCTGCAAAATCTTCCATCACTCTTTTCTGCCCTTCCGGAAGAGCGCGATAAGCAAAAGGCAAAAAAAGTTTGTTGTAAAACCCAACCACTATTTCCTGAAGCTGTTTGTTTTGTAATATCCCCGGCGCTCTGCGAATGAGCCATTCGTTCTTTGTTGCAAGATACGGAAGTACTCCTTCTTGAATTTCTTCTTTCAGTAAAGTCGCATGCGCCTGCGCGCGTTCCCGTGCAGTTCCCTGTAAACGAAGAAAATGCACACCATCGATGGTGATGCGTTTGCCGCGAGCGATAGTATGTTTGAGAGTTTGCAAAGACCGCATTTTGCTTTTAAAATAAGGAGTTGCATAAAAAGGTTATTAAACTCTGTTTTTCCAGCGCTTTATGACCCACACTTTTTTCTTTCACCTATCCAAATATAAATCAATTAATTGCCACTTTTCTCTTCCTCTTGGATGGAGACGATAAACACAATCAGGATCAAGCCTAAAGTCCGTTACTAAATGAATAAGATCCTTTTCTGTCTCAGTAGGAATGGTATAAATATATTCTGGACCCTCTGGAGTCCATTTTAAATGTACCTTTTCTCCGCGTTCATTTTCTCCGGTATAGCCAGATCTGTTATTGTAATCAAACTTAGGGTTGTCAATTTTTTTTGGTGCGTAGAGAATATTTCTAAACCTTTTAAACCTCTCTAGAGTGCTTATCATAGATTCTAATCCGTCCCAATAACTTGCATCTTCGTTATTATCGTTTCCACGGAATCTTTGATCATCTCCGAAATCACTAAGACATGCCATCATATTAACTTGACTTGTTGCTCCTTCTTTAATTGCAACAGGTAATTCTATAGTTACATAAATATGTCCGCGTTCTTTTAATCCTGTGTTTATTAATTCAAAAGACGTCCCCGTATCATTCATTTTAAAATATTGATTGCCCTTATTATCACGACCATACTGATGAACAACTCTTCTGTATAGTCCTTCTTGATTTCTATATTCTGTATCTATTTCCATTTTAATCTTTTTTTGCGTCTATCGCCTAATAGAAACCAAGACCTATATAAATTAAGTGAATCTCTCATTAATAACATCAAGTAGTTTACAGCCGCCCCACTATCAAAAATAGATTAAACCTGCATCAAAACCCCATCTTCTTTCGTTCACGGTCATAATATTTATGCTTGTCCAAAAACAGAGCAATAAAATAAGAGTTCTTCTCTTTTTTTAGGATTCCTCGGACATTCGTAACTTTTGGCTTAAAGAAGAACACTAACAAATTTCTTTGCAGAGGCGCAGGAAATGGTTCCTGTTTTCGTTCAAAACATTCTTTCACCCAAGAAATAAGATTCAGTTGAAGATTTTCTGGAATCTGCTCTATGACTTTATCAAAATGTCCTTCAAATTCAATTTGCTCGCCAACCAGTTCTCTGATTTTCTTTTTTATCTCTTCAGGCAGCACTTTGTAACACCTCGTTAAACGAATGTATCAGTTCGCTATAATCTGCAGAAACGTATTCTTTTTGTAATTCGTGGTAAGATGCAATCATTTGCCTGCTCGCTTCACGCACTTCCTGAAGCTTAAAACCAAGAAGTAAAGTCTGAACAAAAATCTGAGCGAGAAGAGAGATTGGATTCTTTAAAGCGAGGATGCGTTGTATTCTATTGTGAATCTGAAGAGAATCAAGCACCAAACTCTCTCTGCAATAAGTAGTTTCAACAAGAAAATCACGAAGATCTCTTTTCAGCCAGTTGCAGTTATTTTCACGAACATCTTTAAGAACTTCCTGATACAAAGAGATAATCCTTGATAATTTTATTTCTTCAGTAACAGAAACGGAAGGGTTAAAATTGCTGACACTTAGTTTTGCAAGTGAAGCAAAAAATACCGTTCCTAAAATATCCGGAGTGAGATAATTATAATGAATACCTTGCGAAAAAAAGTCTTCTTTTTCATAGATGCTGATGAGAAAAACATCAATATCTTTATGCTTTTTACTATACAAGAATGAACCCGTGATGAGTATCCTTAGCCCTTTATGATTTCTTTCTAGAATTTTAAGCAGGTTTTTTGCTTCTTCTTTCCGTTCTGGAAGTATGTGCTCACTACCAAAAACATAATATTTTTGAGAAGGTGAAAAAGATTGAAGAGCTTTTGCTTTTGGAGAAATACTTCTTGAAAAATAGGATTGTTCGGTTGCAGTAAGTTTTTTGTCACTTGATTTTTTAAGAAGAAGTTCAAATTGCCGTGCAGTAAAAAGAGCAGGAACTAACCCTGGCTTATGCAGTGCCAGCTCTTTCGTGGAAGGTAATTGTAATTTACTCATTTTTATACTAAAAAGTATAATTTATTTATAAATATTTGCTAAAAATTACTCTTCATGATTCCCATATTCCTCTTCCTGATATCTTTGGCATCCCCGTTCGAATTCTTTCCGTGGAGGAAGTTCAGGATTTTTGCTAGCTTTAACTCCAAGAATTTTCACTAAGCGATTAAAAATGTCTGGATAATACCAACAACGATCATGACCTTGCTGATCGACCCATTGCTGAAGTGCTTCACGCGCTTCAAAATATTTCTGTTGATAATCTTTTTCTTCGGTCATTTTCAGTTCACACTAACTTTCTACCATTTCCCCCGGCATCATCCTCTTCAATTTCTCTTGCCTATTACCAAGAATCACATCATCGATACGTAAAATTAATTCTGCAACTTCTGTAGCACTAGAAATTGCCTGAGTTTTGATTTTTAACGGTTCAATCACTCCTTCTTGCCAGGCATTCATCACTTGCCCAGAAAAAACGTTAATCCCAGCAAATTTTTCTCCCCTATCATGCGCAGAACGTAACGCAGTAAGTACATCGATGGGATCAAGTCCGGCATTTTCTGCAAGAGTACGGGGAATTACTTCCAATGCATCAGCAAATTCTTGTACTGCCAACTGCTCCCGTCCACGCAAAGAACTGGCGAAACTGCGTATTCCTTTTGCAAGTTCCATTTCTATAGCTCCTGCACCTGCGACCACCGCACCATCTTGCAGAGCTGCAGCAATATCACCAATAGCATCAGTAACTGCCCTTTGGATTTCTTCCGTCACATGTACTGTTCCTCCTCTGATAAGAAGTGTAACTGCTTTAGGATGTTTGCATTGCTCAACAAAAATCATCTCACCATCACCCATTTTTTCTTCTCGTACCACGCCGGCAAAACCTAAATCTCCTGCAGTCAATTCTTTCAAATTTCCCATGATTTTTGCGCCAGTTGCCCGCGCCAAACGTTCCATGTCACTTTTTTTAACTCTTCGCACTGCTAAAATTCCTGCTTTGGCAAGGAAATGCTGAGCAAGATCATCAACACCTCTTTGACAAAAAACAACTGTTGCACCGCTTGCAATAATGCGATTTACCATCAATCGTAAAGTCTGTTCTTCCTGATCTAAAAATCCCTGAAGTTGTCCAGGATCAGTAATTTGAATCTTTGCATCTATCTCAGTATTTTTAATTTCCAGAGAAACATCAAGTAAAGCTATCTTTGCAGAAGAAACTTTTTGCGGCATTCCTGCCTGCAAACGTTCTTTATCTATAACAATTCCAGAGATCAGTTCGCTTTTTTCCGTACTTTCTCCAACAAGCTTTTCTACTTTGATATCTTCGCGAGAAAAAGCTTTTTTTTCAATACTTTCAGCAACAACCTTTCGTACCGCCTGAACAATCAAATCTGCTAGTTTTTCTTTACTTCCTTCAGCACCCTTGCCCGTCATGGCAGTAATAGCTATCTGCTTTAATATATGATCTTCAGAAAGATTAATTCTTGTTGCGCCAATTTGCAGCAACCGTTGTGCTTCCTGCTCAGCTAAACGATATCCTTTCGTTAACACCGTGGGATGAATTTCTTGTTCCAATAGATGTTCTGCTCTTCGTAAAAACTCTCCTGCAAGGACCACTGCAGTCGTTGTACCATCACCCACTGCATCTTCTTGGGTTTGTGCTACTTCCACCACCATTTTTGCGGCAGGATGTTCAATTTTCATTTCTTTCAGAATAGTCACCCCGTCATTGCTGATAATAACATTTCCCACTTCATCTACGATCATCTTATCCATCCCTTTTGGACCGAGAGTAGTTCTTACCGTATTGGCTACCGCTTTCGCTGCCAGAATATTATTGTGCTGTGCTTCTCTTCCCGTAGTACGTCGAGTATCTTCAGGAAGGATGGAACTTGAGTTTTGAGGCATAAAAAGCTCTGGCGAGTACTGAGATTTAAAGGTTATGGAAAAGAAAGAAAAAAGTACAGTGAATAATAAAATCCGGAAACTCGCATACTACCAAAAACTTACTTTTCCACCACAACAATCTTTATTAACAATTTTCTTCTATTTCTCTCCCATGTCAAAAATTCTCTTCCTCGGAACGGCCGGAGACGCAACCGTAGTGAGCAAACAACTGCGCGCCTCGGGAGGCATTATTCTTGAACTGGAAGGTATGCAATTTCATCTCGATCCTGGTCCAGGAGCGTTAGTCAAAGCAAAAGAATACGGAATAAGTTTACAACACACCACCGCTATTCTTGTAAGTAATAACAGCCTACCACGCTGTAACGATCTTAATGCAGTAATTGATGCCATGACCCACGGCGGGTTGGAACATCGTGGCATTGTACTGGGAAGTAAATCTGTATTCCATGGCAACGAAGAAAGCCACCCTTTTCTTACAAAAAGACATCAACAACAGGTGGAAAAAGTAATACCATTAGAAAAAAATCACAAAGTAGGCATTGAATTCGTAGAGATAAATTCGGTTGCCGCGGAACATGATGATCCTCATGCCTTAGGTTTTAAATTCCTCTGTCCAAAATTTACTCTGAGTTACACCGGAGACACTGAACTCACTTCACAACTTTTGGAACAATTAACCGGCACAGATATTCTCATCCTCAACGTGCGTTATCCTGGCTCTCAACGAGTGGGAAAACATCTGGACACTGCTTCAGCAGCTGCTTTGATTTCTCACATTAAACCAAGAATTGCGGTTATGACTCATTTTGGATTTGAAATGTTGAAAGCAGATCCTTTAGGAGAAGCAAGAGAGGTGCAACGCTTAACAGGGGTACAAACCATTGCCGCCACTGACGGACTAGTTGTTTCTCCCGGCGGATATGGAAAGATGAGTCCGGTAGTGGGATATTAAAGAGAGAGAGAGAGAGAAAAAAATAGTTTATAAAAAAAGAGGGAAAACATGGTAAAAACACAATTTAGAGAATTAGAAACATTCCTTAAGGGAATAGATGTTTTAGTTTTAGAAGTAGAGAATAGCAAAGAAGAAACACCACTTTCAGCAGACGCTTCAAAAAAAATTGCAAGAGATTTTGGAGCACTAAAACAAATAGCTCTTCGTTGGATAAGCGAGTACCTCACTCCTAATACTCTTAAAACAGAAAAACAACTTCTTGAAGAGATTGCCGCTGGCTTGCAAAAGATTGAAGCAGTGAACAGTCAATTCGCTCCGGCAAAACTTACCGTAATGATTAGGAAATTGAGAGAGTTTTGAATCCGTTTCGTAAATTTTCAAATAACCGTACTAACCACCCACACCACCAACAATCCCAGAAAACATCCTGCTCCAATGAACGGCATAGCCGGATAAAACTTTTTTTCATTTCCTTTCCACAAAAGAAAAGCTAAACCGGCAGCGGCAAAGAAAGGAATTACAAAACCTTGCCACATCCCCCATTCTTTAAACACCACTCCGGCAAAAATCAAAGGAAAGCCAATATCTCCGCCGCCAAGTACAGCAGTGCGGATATTACTTTTCTTTTGAAGAGAGATATTTTTTGTAGAAGTAACATGAGGGAAGCGAAAAAATGGCCTCTTTTCATTTCCTAACTTTTCTTCCTTTCCGTCTACATAAGGTATAAAAAAACCCGCAAACACTTTCGCCTTTGCCTGCGACTTTGCTAAAGTAACCATATGTTTTGACTTCCAAACCGCATACGCATCATACACGGCAATCAACACCAGCAAAACGCTGATGGACCACACACTAAATACTGGAACAAAAATCACTGCCAAACCAGCATATACGAACAATTCAGTCAAATTGTGCACCCAAAAATTGGGTTTGAAAATCTTCCAAATTCCCAATAGAAGAGCAAGAATCATTGCAGCTACTTTTGGAAAAAATGCACCAAAAGAAATCGCCAGTGTAAAAACCACTGCAAATAAAAACCAAATTTTCCATACCCATATCCATTGAAATTTAATTAAGAAAAGCATCAGCACCGTGCCAATCAATATCGCAACAATTACCGGCAGATAAGCTGTTTTCTCCTCCATTTCCGGCCGCTCGCCCACGGGAAGATCTTTAAATTCTGTTTCACCCGTAACTGCACTTTGTATTGGATCAATATATCGGTTCAAAATAGCTAAACCTAAAAACTGCGCAGCGAGAAAACCTCCTAAGAGAATCAGGAGGATGGAGAAAGCGTGTTTCATACAGCAAAAGAGGAGAAGGAAGTTTAAATAGTTATCTTCTAATATTACCTATTTCACGACAACCACAAACCCTAAACCTTCCGCTTTGGAAGAGATATATTCCTCTAGAGAAATTCCTTTCTTGGGAAGATATTCCTGCAAATTTTTTAAGCAATTTACTTTCACTGTTTTCTCTGTTATTGCCTTAATTCCCTCTTCTCCCATAAGCTTTTTGTCATCAACATCGTAAGCGATGGCTTGAATGTTCAATGGAACTCTACGAAAATAACTTTCTACTTGTTCTTCTGCGCTCAAAGCTTTTCCAAGGTCATCCCAATGCATTGATTTAGAAAGAGGAAATAGATCTAACTCAAAACCAGGAGCATGAAAACTGGGATTCCCAAAAATAGTTGCAGAAAGATTCCATCCCTCAGGAAGAAAAATAGGTCTTGGGATTTCTTCAGTGAGGAAATCGTAATCAGAAATCTTTTGTGGAGTCTGATACAGCTCAGCTACTATCATCCTATACACCGCCCCACCCACAAGCCAAAGTTTCCCTGAAGAATTAGTTCTTGCAATTTCCAGCGCTTCGTCATAACCAGAATCTTTTTCTAAGCCTTGCTGTAAAACCGCAGTTAAATTTTGAGTGCTTAAGTCTTGCATTTTTATCAACTCTTCACCTTAAACAAATAGTTCAGAAACACCGATTTTCCCCGGATATTGTTCATGCATTTCAAACTTTTCTCCCTGACCTTCTTTAACCTCTTTGTAATTCATTACTTTATCCTCTTTTTAGTCACCCACTTCCAATCCCCACATACACTCGCGGTAATTCTTTCTCCCGTCGTTCAGCAATATCTTTCTTCGCAAATTCTTCAAACAGAGGAATACGTACCGGAACAGCAAAACGAGTAAAAGTGCTCGTCACTAAAGCTTCTCCTTTGTCCAGCGAAGCAATATTCCTATTATCTTGCGATAAATCCTGCGGAGATGATTCAATCACCGCCTGCCTTTCCGTAGCCATCTCCATACCCAAAATAATTTTAGTATTCATATTAGCTAAAATATTTTTAGGAATTTCAGAAGGTAGTTGAGTAATTGCCAGTAAACCTACCTGAAACTTTCTACCCTCGCGAGCAATACTTTCAAATACATTACTGCCATGCTCCAGAACCTGCTTTCCTAAAACTCTCGGCGCTTCTTCTAAGACAATAGAAATTACCGGTTTTTGTTCCAGTACTCCTTGTTTTTTGTAATATTTATACTTTTCAAAGAGTTCGTGAGTAACTAAACTGCCCACCAAAATCTCCAACGCTCCAGAAAAATAACTAGTATCAAGAATCACAATTTTTCCTTGTTCAACGTCTCTGCAGATTTCACCAACCGTATTTCCTCCCGCAATAGTATCAAAAATACCTGTGCAATGCACTTTTCCCTGTTCCAGCTCAATACTCAGCAAAGACATTAATTTTCGCTTGACAACAGCGATAGTATCTTCATGGAAATACACTCCTTCAATTTTTTTTTCTTCCAGTATCGCAGAAATCCATTCCTCACGGAATTTTTTATGATATACAAACAAACACTGTCGCTGCGGATCAGATAAACTAATTGCTCCATGAAAATGTTCTGGCTTCACTAGAGAAAGTTGAATTTTTAACGATCTTGCACCAGGCGGAGGAGAAGCAGGCGTATAATAACTCACCATTTCTTGCTGAGGATGATCTTTCAATCCCAATCCGGTTCTGCCATAATATTCATCATGGGGATCTAGCACGAGAATTCCCGCATACTGTTTTCCCACCAGATTCCACAACAAACAATGCAGTAAATTACTTTTCCCCTTACCAGTAGATGCAGCAACTAAAAGATGATGGCTCAAAACTTCTTTTCCCGGCAAAAAGAGATCTACACCCATCTCTTTGCTTCCACTGCGCAGTTGCCCAAGAAACAACGGATACTTTGGGGTGACGATGAATTGCAAATCCTCTTTCCGGACCATGCGCACTTGGCTGAAAAAATTAGGAAGTTTTTTGCAGGTTTTGCTTTGCATATCCAGTGTTAAGAGGGGTTTCAGAAGAGCCAATTGATAATTTCTTAAAGATTCATCAAGAAGGGAAAAGTTGCCTTCTTCAAGATTTAATCCTGCCACCATTTCCAAATGTTGTTGTGCAATTTGACTGCCGTAGAGAAGGTCATATACTTGAAGAAGAGTTTTTTCTTTTTGTAGGTTCTGTTCTTTTCCTCTTTCTCCTTTCTTATTTTCCCCTTCACCATCTTGCTCAATCACCAATAATTCTCCAAGTTCAATTTGCGTTCCTGCTTTGGCGCGCATCACTATCTTGCTAAAATCTCCTGCAACGACTTGGCCTTTGAGCATAGAAAGATTTTCTTAAGAAGATTTTTATAGATTTAGATAGTAGATGAGATACATGATAAGCAAAATAAATAATATTGCCTTTTGGAAAGATATTTTTGGCGGAGAAAAAATTCTCAATGATAAAGAAACAGAAGAACTTCAAAAAGTAATTACTCTTCTTAGAAAAGAATATGGATTTAGAAAATGACCAAGAATTAAACAAAATCTTTATAAATAACCTTCAAAAGAGATATACACATGGCAGAAGCGATCGTTATGAACTTCAGAAGAGGAAGACACCACACTGATCCTTATCAGATGGTGCTTAAAGTAGCAGAGACGCCGGAAGATGCAGAGAAAAGCATCGGAAAGGGCGTTACTTGGACTTCTCCTGCAGGAAAAGAATTAAAAGGAAATATTACTGCTTTGCACGGAAGAAAAGGCTGTGTACGAGCGCATTTTCACGCTGCTGGTCTACCAGGACAATCATTAGGACAGAAAGTAAAAGTGCAGTAGAGAGTTTTTTTAGGATTTTTAAAAAGGGGTTATTCTGTAAGTATAAAATATTCCTATGATAAATGGAGAAGAAATATATGAATGAAATTACAAGATATTTTGAGCAGAATACCAAACTAGCAGGTTCTATTGATCAATACGCGCACCCTTTAGATGCTCTTAACCGAATAAATCCGGAACTTGCCAGTTTGGCACTTGCAAACAAGGAGCAATGGTTAACTCCAGAGGTATTGCCTGCTATCGCGCTTTTCAGAAAGATGCAGAGAGACGAGAAAATTGCGACACTCAATGCAATTGTTAACACGCTGGGAATAGAATCTGAAGAAAGAAAACACGGCGTTTCCATGCACACAGCAGAGAACCTTGGAAGGATGAGATACGATGTAGATAAACAGAGAATAGAATCTGATGAAAGAAAACAGGGTGTTTCTGTCCATGCGCAGACGCAGATGGTAAATTTACAGGAAACCGAATTGACAGAAAGAACAGAAATTATGGCAAATAATGCTCTTGAATTGCAAAAAGTAAAGTATGAAGCAAATGTTGAAATTGTAAAACAAGAAATGTCGGAAAGGAGATATTTATCCGATAATGAACTTAAAGCAATACATATTGAAAACCAAGCATTAAAAGACATGATTATTTTTACAGAACAAATACGGGCAGATACGCAAAGAAGGGGAATGGATGCAAGATTAAAAGAAAAAGTAGCCATCGCAGAATATCATTACCTCACCAAAATTAAAGAAGCTGAAGAGTTAAGAAATATTTGTGAGTCGCAAAACAATGCAGCTATAACTCAAACCAACTTAATGCTACAAGCCAAGATTATGCGTGAAGCGTTGTTAGCTGCAGTACAGCAAGACAGTAATAGGGTTTCACTTGTAGAGAGATACATAACTGAAAAAGGAAAGCTCATAGTCGCAAAAATACAAGCAGCAACATTTTCTGAACAAACAGCGAACAAAACTCTTGAAGCCATGACAAAAGAATGTGCCGAAGTCTTAAAAACAACTGATGCAAAGAGCGTAAATGTAACTTATAAAGGTCAAGACATATTTACCATAGAGGTAGAAAAATGAAAGAAAGTAGAAATAGAAGCAGAAAAAATACAGATAAATTATTAGATTTACCATCGCTAGATGAAGTTTTAGAAAGGGTTAATGATTACCAACCACAGAGAGAAAAGAACTATTCTGCTCTTGAAAGAGAATTGAATGCTTTACGCCAGGAAAATGCTGAATTGAAGAAGAGAAATGTATATGATAGAGAAACAGAACCGGAAGCTATAAAGAGACTTCGTAAAAGATTAAAAACGCTGAGTGAGTATGGGGAAAGTCCTGAAACAACAGATAGAACGGATGCAGTGGAAATAGCAAAACGAATAGTTTGCTTTACCAATAGTCTGGAGGATATTTCAGAAGCATATGAATTGTGTTGTTATCATGAGGAATATCTTAGATCTGAAATAATCGATAATAAGAAGGACTGTGAGATATGGGGAGATGAACGTTTTAAGCCTAAAGGTAATGAATTGAAAAATGAACTTAAAGAACTCATCATTTATCAGGAAAGACTTGCAGAGAAAATACAACGAAAGCAAGAGAGTAATTAATAAAAGCTATCTTTTGGTTATTTATTTTTTATTCTTCAGTTGATTTTATTATCATCAATAAAATCTTGAATATTCTCAATCAATTCAGCGCAGTGTTCTCTTAGTTTTTTTACTTTTTCTATAATATCGTCCAACTTAACAGATGTTGCTCTTAAATAGGTGATAATCTCTTCCGATTTATCTATAGCAACTTGAACACCAGCGCGTATATTTTCAATGTAAGTGCGACGTTCTTTGGTAAATTTTCCTGTTACGCGTAGAAACTTGTATGCAGAAATCAACTCCTTTCTGACTTTATTCGCATTTTCAAGAGCTTCTTTTAAGCCATCCGCATCATTCTTTTCTAAACTTTTTAAGATTTTTTTTCCTTTATATTTTTCAATATCTATAAGACGGCTTAAAGCTCCCTTCATCAAATTATTTCGTAGTTCATAATCTTTTTTCTCCGCTGCTGCACTCCCTTCTTTCTTCTTTTTTTCTTTGCGCTTTTCAAAAAAATTATCCCACCATTCTTTATTTTTTGTTTCTTCTGCTGCTAACTCTTCTTTGCTTGGTGGTTCTGCTGCAACAAAAAACTTAACCACATAATAAATAATCATAAAACCAACAATCCATAACGCATAATCTACAAAACTTTGTACACTTGTTGATACTATTGTGCTGATGGTGACCATTTTAAACTGTTTGTCCACCTCCTCCAAGAGTACCAACATAATATCGCATTGCCGTTAATACCCAAAACAATAACAGACAAAGCATTAATTTGAGTAACACTGTCCATTTAGTTTCTGGCAAAGGCTTTCCACTACTATCATTGCCAGGAATTTCCCACAATAAGTAAGCTACTGCAAGCACTGGCACACCAATTAAAACTAAAGCTACTACCGTTCCCCATCCCGCTCCAGTGGCTAAAAGAACTTCCGGAGAAAGAAAAATAGCAGAGATGGTAGCAACCACAAAAGCAATCACTATGGCATGATTTTTCTTCAAAAAACCAAGAGCTTTAGTACTGCCTGACGCCGAGGATATTAATGCAAAAAGGATAGTGAAGATAAGCACCCATAACAAAAGACGCAATAAACCCACCACTGCCCCACCAGAAGATATTTCCCAGAAACTAAGATTACCGATTTGAATAAGCGTATTTCCTGCACTACTTAATGGCTGACAGCCGGTGAGAAGAAATACTGCTAAGGAAAAAATACTCCCAAATATCACCTGTTTTTTCTGCATTCCTGCAGGAAGAATGTACTGATTTATAAGTTTTTAGGTGCTGTCAAAAAGAATTTCCATGCGGGAATGAGTTCAATGTTTCCTAACTTATCTTCTTGATCAAAAGTGATGATAGCTCCATTCTCAAGTTTGAGCGCTTGCAAAGCTTCTTGCAGTCCTTCAATCTCGCGTGTTTTATTTTCTTCCGTCACTTTCCAACAAACCTGCACTGCTCGTGTGATTTTTCCTTTCTCACGTACCAAAAAATCACATTCTTTCTTTCCTTTAAAATAAAAAAGCTCTTTATATTTTCTCCTCAGATGAAGGAAAACCGCATTTTCCAGAAGCCGGCCTTTATCTCCAGAAAATGAAGCAGAATTTGCTGCTGCAAAGCCATTGTCAATAACATATATTTTTTTTGGATTCACTAATTGTTTTTGATAAGAAAAAGAAAATTTTGGGAGAGTAAATAAAAGATATGCTTCTTCGAGGTAAGAAACATAAGCGATAATAGTCATGACAGAAACATCTAGCATCTTAGCAAGTTTGTTGTAGGAAAATTCCTTGCCCGTATTGGAAATAAGAAATCGTGCTAATTCTTGCAGTGTTCTAATTTCACGTAAACCATATCGTACTACAATATCACGAAGGAGTACATCATTAAATATTTCTTGTATAGGTTCCATTTGCTTATGAAACAAAAATTCTGGAAACCCCCCTAGCGTAAGATACTTTTCAAAACTTGCCGCAGAGGAACTTTTGGAGGTATATTGTAGCATTTCCACATAAGAAAAAGGAAATAGCTCAAAATCCAAATGTCTTCCCGTTAATCTTGTTCCAAGTTCTTTACTCAGGAGAGAGGCATTTGAACCAGTAATGTAACACTTTTTCCCTCGTTCCAAAAGAGAGCGGACGAAAATTTCCCAGCTAGGAATATTTTGAATTTCATCAAAAAAGTAAACATCGCTTTTTCCAAAGGTTTCATGAAACGCTACATCCAGTTGGGGATAATCTTCTATTGCGAACCCAGATAATCGCGAATCTTCAAATCTGCAATAAAAGTAATTTTTCTCTCTTTTCAAAAGTTGATGCAGGAGAGTACTTTTGCCACACCGGCCTTTAATAAGCATAGGCATAGTTTAAGTTACTGATATATAAACGTTTCCACTACTAATGGATAAAATTGTCTGCCAGCAATGAACAAAAGTGCACAGTAGTAATAGAAGGCCTGCACAGAAAAAAACTGATTACGCCCACATCTTTCGTGAAGCAGCAATAATGCCTTGCATATCTTTCAAAGCTTCATGTTGCGCATCTTCTGCAATTTTGATATCTGCTTTCAATGTAGCATTATCAAGAGCATCTTCTAACGATTTTAATCGTTGATCAATCTGACTGGATCCTTTTGCAAAAGGAATCGGCCAAGCAGTTGCCCCCGTAATCACCGGAAGACGTCGTAAAGCATCTCTTGCACCCACAACATTACCATCTACGATGGCGCGTACTTTTTGTAAAGCATCACGCGCAGTTTTATGCCGTTCTAATAACTTTTTTTCTTCTGCCATGAAAACCTGCGGATTAACTCCACGGTCACGTAGAACTTTTTCAATGTTTTCTGTATTTAACCCGTATTGGCTTACTCCTGAAACTATTCTAGTAAATGGTATCCTACCGGGTATTTTAGTGTAAGTTTTCTCCTGCTTGAGAGTTGCCCGATTTAATTTTCTAAATCTTCCAATAGCTTTCTTAACACTGGATTGCAAAGCATTCACCTGGGTATTAATAGCAGTCACGTCAGCATTTCTCAATTGCGATGATGCACGCACTGCTTTTACAGTTGCGGTAAGCTGAGTATGATTCGCGGCAACAGCATCAATAAGTTGCAATTCATCCTGTTCAATAATTGCTTCATTTAAAGCACGTGTTTTTCCTTGATGACGCCAACGACTCACCATTTTTGCAGCACCTTTCCAAGTCGCTTTTCCCATACCTGCTGCAGTATCTGCTGGTCCACTTTAGGTAGTTATAAACTTATAAATTTCCCAAGCCATCATAAGCAAAACTATCCCGATTCCCCAATCTACAAAAGTCATTACACTTTCAACTAATATTTCGTATACCATGTTCAAAACCCAAATATCGCCTTATTCGCTGAACCAGTTACCCACGCTTTTAATGCCCACAATATTAATAAGAGGATAAATAATAAAACCAACTTCATCGCAATTTCTCCCCGAGTTGCAGATGGCATTCTGTAAACTAAGTAAAATCCCCCTGCTACCGGAACACCCACCAATATTAATGCCGCTAAAGTACTATACGCCGCGGAAATACCAACCAATACTTGTCCAGGAATTAAAAGTACAGATAGAGTCGCTAATACAAAAGCAATCGCTAATCGAGTATTTCGTTGAAATGGAAGCAGACGTGCTCCTTCAAAAAATAAAGCAAACACTAAAATACCCACCATCAAGCGAAGGAATGACATCACTGCTGTTTGACCTTGTATACCAAGGAACTTGAGACTAACAATTTCATTTGCAACATTGAAAATAGAATCTAACGGGGGAGGAAGAGCATATACACTCCACGACATCATTAAAAAACTGAGAACTACCAAAGAAAGCAACACCACTCCTCTTTTCTTCATCATGGCAGAAAGTAAAATCTCAGGATATATAAATATTTCTATTCTGGTTATTTTAGAATTTGTACCCCCCACATAACCCTTTTCTAATCGCTTTCAGAAGAACTAAATAATCTTTCTGAAACCAATTGGTATTTAAAAAAATCTTATGGTTCTAAAAAAAATCTAACACAAAAATCAAAATCCCCCATTCTTCTAAGTGTACATTAAATTATACCATTGTACTAAATAAAGTACAAATATTTATAAAGTACAATAAAAAGTACAGATGTACATGAATCTAGACAATAGACAGAAAGTATTAGAATTGTTCTTTGAATATCCTAATAAGGAATATCACCTCCGGCAGCTCGCAAGAGAAACCAGAATTCATCCTAATACCATTATGACCTTAAGCAAAGAATTGGCAGATGAAGAACTGATAGTCAAATGGAAGGAACGCAATCTTGTTTTGATGAAAGCAAACATTCAAGGCGTCTTGTATAAAGCAAAAAAACAAGCGCATAACATAGAAAAAATTATAAGAAGCGGCTTTTTGGAATTTTTAAACAGTGAATTAGCTTTTCCCACTATCATTCTTTTCGGCTCTTACGCAAAAGCAGAAAATTATGAAAAGAGCGATATTGATTTATTTATAATTGCAGAAACTAAGAAAAAACTGAATCTTTCCCAGTTTGAAAAAAAACTAGGCAGGGAAATTCAGCTGTTTTTACATACGCCCGAAGAATTCAGAAAGCTTAAAAAAGATAGTCCCGAACTTATTAATAATGTTATTAATGGGTATAAATTAAGCGGATATTTGGAGGTCATATGAATTTCAGCGAATTTATTCAGCAGGGAAAGGTAAGAAAAGGAGAAAAAGACATCCAAAAAGCAAAAGCGCTTTTGAAAATGTCAGAAAGAAATTATAAAACCATTACTGCCATTCCATCTACTTCTGAAAGCGCACCAACTATTTTCAGTATTCTTTATGAGTCATTGCGAGAGATCATAGAAGCAATGTGCCTAAGTGAGGGATACGGAGTATACTCTCATGAAGCATTTACGTTTTATCTTCAGGAAAAGAAAGAAGAACGCATTGCTGCAATTTTTGATAGATATAGAAAACTGCGGAACGGTATCCATTACTATGGGAAAGGCGTTTCAATCGAGGTAGCCGAAGAAGCAAAAATACAGGTTAAAAAAATAATTGAGGAATTAAAAA
>JACPNC010000068.1 GCA_016185685.1 Candidatus Woesearchaeota archaeon
GAGCACGGCATCAAAGCGCTCTGCTAATTTTACCATTTCCTTGGCATTTTTAATGCTAAATGCAGTTCCTTTTATTTTGTGAGTAATGAGATCCGGTGAGAAACGATGCGCATTCCAGGCTACTTTTTCTGGCGCAGCGATAGTTACTGAATCGCAACCTGCACGTAACGCTCCAAGGCCAGCAAGAACTACTGCTCCAACATATTCATCAGAGCCTCCGATAACTAATGCATAGCCGTTTTCTCCTTTATGGGAAGTTTTCTTCCTGTCCATCAATTTTTTGACTTGGTTGAAATTCATTTTGAGCGTAAGTTTTTCCTGGCTTTATATTTGTTTGTAGTAATCTTCTAGTAGAAACAGTTAATTTTGCCACTTATTTATAAAGGTATCGAATTTTTTTCATCTGGTTTATAAATAGATAGAAAAATGGGAAAAAAGTTGCCGTGAGCAAATGAAATAGGATTAAATAGAAAGATTAAATAGAAATAAGGAAGAAATGCGCTCTCTTACCCTGATAAAAACTGGCCCCACCGGGATTTTCTTTTGGCTTTTTTTGCCAAATTTGAACACAGGACCTCTGGCTGGCTTCGCTCCTTTTGGTTTTTGTTGCTGAGCCAAAAGCAGTCATATAAGACTCACGCTTTCCTTCATTCATTTGTTTCTTAATGATTTCAGGAAATCAGCGCTCTAAGCCGAGCTGAGCTATGGGGCCAAAATGCAAGAGAAGGGCGATTCTTTAAATAATTTTAGATTTTCTAGATAATTTATAAGAAGAAAAATATTCCTGCAGATAGTAAAGCAAGTACCGCAAAAATACCTGCTGCGATCAGTGTGTGCTGTATTTTTTTTCTGAGAATGATTTGTTGTTGTTGGTCTGTTCTTTGTTGCATGACTCGTTGTAATCGTATTTTGTCTATCAGAAATACTACAAATGCTCCGAGAACCCCTATCAAGAAAACTAATGGCAAACTCCATGCAAATATCGCCATTGTTGAAAGTTCACTTTTTCTACATTCTTGTTCGGGAATAGAACAATCAGGATCGCAAAGCATGTCTTCTTTTCTTTGGCATAACCCGTCAGCGCTACTTTGCGGACAATCATTTGGACAGGAAACTGCGTTCTCTGACTGTTGGCAAATCATATCTTCGTTGCATAAAAAACGGATATTGGTTTCTGCTATCAATTTTTTTTCATGATATACTTTTGCTGTTTGGTATTCTGTATGATAAGGGATGGTTATGGTGACTGGGATTTCTTCTACTTCTGCAAAGGGATCTAAAACTACAAAGTATGCCGGGAAGTAAACTTTTCTGAGGATGCGCTTTTCTGTGTCTTCTAATGTGAGAAGATATTCTGAAAAGATTGTTTCTATTGTTCCTGTTTCTAAAGTACCTGCGTAAGTTCTGATATTTATGGGAGAAGCAGTATTATTCTGAAGAAGATAATCAAATTCTACTACTGGTTCTGCAAAGGCAAATACTGAAAGGAGAAAGAAAATGACAATTAAACTATTAATTTTAACTAATCGCATCGTATCCTCCGGTTGCATCGTAACCGCATTCTGCTCCTGTAGAAAATCCCATTACACTGTACTGCGTTTTTCCCTGGCAGATATTTAAAGTTGACGTGCCCGCATAATTACGAAAAGTAGGCGTATTGCCTAAACAGTCTTTTTGTTGAGGAGAGCAAGAAGAAGGAAATAGATTTTTGCAAGGAGTATGGGTGAGATGACGGTTTTGGGTTTGATATGTCTGAAACTCATATTCGTCGCAGAGATAATAACTATGTCCTAATTCGTGGGCTACAATGCCAGGACGTTCTGCTGTTCGTGTTCCGCTGGCAAAACCGAGGCTAGCATATACTTCTTTTTGACCAAAAAATGTTTTTCCTCCTTCAAATTTTGGAGAGAGGCCAATTGCTTTTTCATAAGTGATTCCTAAACTATCTGCATAACGATCTGCACAGCTTTTTATGTAAAGATGATCTTGCGCTTTATCTTTTTCTAAATTTTGAAGATTACAATTTTTTACAAAAGAAAATGGTAACGGGAGTATTCCTGTTTTTTTGAACTTGAATTGTGTAATGTCTTGAAAAAATTCTCCTCTTATTTGTACTTTTTGCTGAAATTCTTCTTCTCCTTTTTCTCCTTCTTCTGTTTGCCAATTTCCTAATGGAACAAAAATAAAATATGCGTCGCAGGAAAGATCTTTTGCGCACTCTTCTTTTACACGTTCATCTTGGATGAGATTTTTTTCTTTTAATGGTTTTCCTAAGACAATTACGGAAAATAATTGTGCATTCCCATATTTTTCTCCCTGTGTGTCATACACTGTTGCAAGAAAAGAATACCTTGCTGCAGGAGTATCTGCTGGAACCTTGACAAGAAAATTCCATGTTGCTTTGCTGTTCTGAGGAATTTTAAGAAAAGAGTGGTCATAGACAAACCATTCTTCTTTTGCAAAATTAATTTTTGTAGTAAGCTCATTCTCTTCAGAGTCTATCTTTTTTTCATTGGTTGTTTTACTATTATCTGTAATTTCTATTAATTCTATTTCAAAACGGAACTCTTCTGCTTGTTTTCGCGTGTTGATAATTCCAAGTGCAAACAAAAAGTGCTCCTCTGGCTGAAGTTCTTTTTGCAGCGGTAAAAGGGTTATTTTCTCTCCCTGCTGGAATTGTTGTTGTATTTGTGCCGCTGTCTGTTTTTCTAGTTGTGTTTCTCCTACTTTTTCTGTAGACTTTGTTATAGAGTTGAGGAAGTAGATTCCTCCTGCAAAAAGAACCATAGAAAAAATGATTGCAACAAGAATAGTGATAGGAAGTTGTAGTGCTCCTCTTTTGCTTAAGAGTTTTCTTTTATTAATCATGCTTAAGAGAAGTGCAGGTGATTATTTAATTGTTGTGTTGAAGTGGCACTATCCTAAAAACGAGTGATTTTGGGATGAGCACGAGCCATGCCAATAAGTTAGATGAGAACAACGATTTACTGTATTGGTAGGTGCAACCATTTTGGTAAACATATTTTTTTGTATATCATACTAGAACCATATTGCACGAATCTAACGGCATAGCTCGTGCTCACTCAATGAGAAAACGCCGCCGCCTGTACCGTTCGTTCATTTTGCTTTCCGATGTTCTCCCAATAAATTAATATAAATAAATTCATATAAATAAAGCAAACCAATAATTCGTGCAAGCATTCGTAGTTATTCACTCACATCTTGGTACGGGCGGCGGGTACATGAGCGAGCCATCGCTTGCGAGCTCTGGCAGGTCCCCGTTTTTCCCAAAATCACTTACAAATGGGATAGTGCCGTTGAAGTTTACTGGCTTTTTAGTCTCACTTTTTCAGAAACAAATTTAAGATAATTTGCCTTTCTTTATTGTATAAAATAACTTTGTCGCACTACCACTCTCTACAATGTCAGACTATCATGCAAATAAATTAGCACAATCAATACATCAACAAACTACTAGTCCGAAAGATCCTTGCCCGGATATTGGGGTTTCCTATGCGCTATTTCGTACTCTTCGGGAGGAGTCTTCGCGAAAACTTCCTCCTCGGGATACTACACCGACGTATATGGATAAAGTACGTACTGGCGCTGTTCAGAGTCTTCCTACGTTTAGTCATCCGTATGCGGATAAAATGAAGCATGCACGAAGTGATGTAGGAAGTGTGACTGCTGGTTTGTATGCTGGAGTAAGTCAACCTAGTATTCCTCGCTTTGATTCTTCTCTCTATGGTGGAAAGAGTTCTTCATCAACAGGATATCGTGTTTTTTCAGAGAGTTATGGTGGTACGAGAAACTATGGGTGAAAAAATAAAAACAAGAAGATAAAAGATAGTTTAAAAAATAAAAATAAGCAAATAAAAATAATTATATTCTTTTCTTCTTTGCTTTTCGTGCAGGTTTTGTTTTTTTCTTTGACTTTTTAGCTTTCTTTGCGTGTTGTTCAAGCTCAAGATTTCCCACAAGCACCGCTAAAGCACTTAATTTCTCACTCAATTCTTTTGCTGTTTGCGGTTCAATCTTGCTTGTAACGTCCTGTACTTCCTCTAGTTGTTTTACTGCAATCCAATTGACCAAATCACGAATTTTGTTTTCTACATCTTTTAATTTCATAGGAATCACCTCTTTGATTAGAGTAGAAAAGAAAAGGAGAATTTAAGCTTTTTGCTTGGAAATGTTTTAAAGTAGGATGGAAATCTTAGAGTTAGCACCAAAATGACTATGACAACTCTAAAAGAACATTCAACCATGATTCTTTTTGAAGGCAGTGAAACTGGGTTACGAGAAGGTATTTGGTCTGCGTACTATTTAATGGAAGAAGAAAATAGAGAAAGGCAGAGTGAGATGAGGTATGTTGCTCTTATTGCTCTTGATAAAGAAAATACTGCTCTTTTTAATCTCAATGCAGATGAGCATAAACACTACTCTAGCAAAGGAGTGGCTTTACCTATTCAGCAAAAATTAGATAGATTGACTCCCAAAGAAATTCTGGAATTACTTTCTTTTTCTGATAGTCAAGGTACGCCGATGCTTTATCATGTTGGGAATTTAGAAAGAGTCATTTGGGAAAGAAATAGTTAGGAAGTTGGTAGATGCTGGGCTTCTGGAGCTATTTAATTTTCAACATACTGTGAAATGTTCTGATTTTTTTTTCTTACAATGCTGCTAGAATCTTGGTTATACGCCTATCAAATTCTCTGCTCTGGGTGGCAATTTGTTCTGTTGCTAAATCTAACTCTTTTTTATGTTGTACAATTAAGTTTAAAAGCTCTTTTTTTTTCATCTACATCACCTTTTTTTATTCTGAAAAGTATCTTTACTATTTAAAATCTCTGTCTGCAGAGTTTCTAACAGAAGATTCGTTTTTTTTATGGTTTGGCTTGCTGAGGTTTCAAGTATTGTTTTATTTTGCTGAAGGGTGGCAACTTCTTTTTCCAGAGTTTTAATACGCGATTCCATTACTAATTTATGGAGAGAAAAAGTGGTTAAGACAAGAAGGGCAAAGAGTGAAATAATGAGATTCAATTCTTGTGGTGATGTTATAGTGAATGTGAACAGCAGGAGTAGTATTTGTTCAAAAGCATAAAGAAAAATGAAAAATACCTCTAAAACAGTCCTGCTACGATAAGAAAATACTCTCAAATTTTCCCAAAATTTCTCTAAGGAAGCAAACAAAATGCCGTGCCAGGAAATCATATTAAAAACAGAAGAGGAATCATTAATAAGAATTTAGTGAGTGCAATAAATCTGTTTCAAGAGTGGAAAACTCTCTTCATCTGTTTCTGTTAAATATCAATCAACACTTTTGCTTTCCATCCTTCAGGTACTTGTTCAACAGAAAATTCATGCATAGTAATGGCTTTAACGTCAACACGGGGCTGGTGGCGAATCATATCTATTTTCTCTCCGTAAGCGAAACAAGTGAGTTCAAATTTCTTTGCAAGTTCTTTAGTGCTTTCTTTAATTTCAATCTCAAATTTGCTGAAGATTAATTGCTTCGCATCTTTGTAGAATAACATCTCATCAAGAAAGTCAAATAATAAGCCTTCAATTTTAGTGTCTTCGCCAAGAATTTTTATTTTCTGTTTTGGTTTTACTTTAGTGATATCCACCATAGTTTCTTCCACTGCCAGAGCGCATTCGTTAAAAAGTTCTGCGAGTGAGGCTGCTTTGGCTACGAAAAATACATCTGCGGTATGGTCAAGGAATTTATGGAAAGGAAGTTGCATGTTTTCTTGAAGTGAAGGAAGTATATAAGTTTTCTCTACTTGTTTTTGAAATTTTTTCAAAGCATTTTCAAAGTTTTTTCAAATAATTTTCAAATCCACTAATGCTGTCTTTACTTAATAATGACAAAAGATTTATAACTCTTGGCTGTTGGCAGTGTTAATATTTGACTGACCAAAAAGCTTTTATTCTCCAAGATATTACTTTATTTTATGGCAAAAAAAAAGATATGTACCAGTTGCAATAGCAACAATATTGTGATGAATGGATTAACTTCTGGCAACAGACAGAA
>JACPNC010000060.1:0-5789 GCA_016185685.1 Candidatus Woesearchaeota archaeon
GATGCTGGCGGAGATACGCCTACTGCATATTCTTTAATTCAATCTTGCTATACCGGTGATCCAATATCTACACGGGGAGTTGGTATTTGTCATGCTGGAACACGAACTTGTACTGCTGGCAGTTGGGGTTCTTGTGAAGATGAAGTTACTCCTACTTCTGAAGTTTGTGCTGTAGGTGCTACTTCCCAAGATGAAGATTGTGACACTTTTTATGATTGCGGTGACTCAGATAGTAGTTGTGTTATTAATAGGGATATCATTTGTACTGATAATGTGTGTGGTGATGGCGCAAGAGATTCAGCTGGAGTAGATGATACTCTAGGAACAGCAGATGATGAACAATGCGATGATGGGAATATTGTAAATGATGATGGCTGTTCTTCCATTTGCAAATGGGAAGATGAAGATATGGATACTGTCCCTAATCTTGTAGATGTATGTCCCGCAACTCTTAGTGGTGAAGTAGTAGATCTTACGTCAGGTTCTCCTGCATTTGGTTGTTCTGCTTCACAGCGTGATACGGATAGCGATACTCATGATGCTCTTGTTTTTGGTGGTGATGATTGTGATGATAGTAATGCCAATATTAATCCTAGTAAATCTGAAATCTGCAATGGCTTTGATGATAATTGTAACGCGTTAATTGACACAGATGCAACAGCATCTCTTACAACCTTACAAGAAGGTGTGTGCGAAGGAAGAATGCAAGTTTGCACTAATAGTGTATGGAGTGATAATTATCCCAGTGATACTTACCAAGCAACAACCGAATTAACCTGTTCAGACGAATTAGACAACGACTGCGATGGCTTTGCAGATTTAGTTGATCCTGATTGTATCAACGCAGAACTTACCCCCGATGAAGCATTAGACACACTACTGGGAAGAATGTTATTCACTGCAAAGGTGGGAAGAAAAATTAAAGGTGTTACAAATTCATAAATTTTAAAGAAAATGTTCAAAGAAATAAAATACTTATCAGTTGAAAAAATTATTGAATATAATTTCTTAGTTCTTACTTTAATTAAAGTTAAGAAAGCGGATCAACCAAAAGTTGCAAGCCAGAGAAAAATTGAATTTATTGTTCAAGCATGCAAAGAATTGGAAGGAGATATTTATGATAAAGCGGTTTTTCTATTAAAAAATATCATTAAACTTCATGCATTTGCCAGTGGAAACAGAAGAACTGCGTTTATTGCTACAAAAGAATTTGTTACTGAAAATGGAGAGAGATTTAATATAATTGATGATCCTCTTCAAGCGAAAATAATGTTAGGTGTCCGAGAAGGATACTATACTGATGAAGAAATTAAGGAGTGGATAAAGCATGGAAAAATCAAACCATTTAAAAGAATCTAAAGATAGAATTGTCTATAAAATTGTCTCAGAGGAAATAAAGAAATTTAACGCTCTTATAAGAGGACACGAAAAAATTTTGAAAGCAATCGGTGAATTATAAATAGAAATCACATGAAACATCCCCAAACTCCACCACAAAAAGTACATACGATAAGCAGAGGAGAAGCGCATAAAAGTCTCATCATTGCTTTAGTTTCCTTAGGCGCAGTCATACTCCTCAGTTTGCTGTTATTATTCGCATCCAACTTTGTGGGAAAAGCAATTACACCCACCGTTGCAGGAAATGCAGTACAACTCAACTTTGATCCTCTGGAACGAGATATAATTGTGTCTTTCTCTGTCAATAAAGAAATTAATGGGTTGTATTTTGAACTGGAAGGGGTGGGTATGGACATCTGTGATACGGCAGAAGATATCACTTTTGTAGACAATCCTACTAATCCGAGTTATCTTCAGTGGGAAAGATTTGAAGAAAAAGAATGCGATAATGATGCAAATATTTTTCGAGTGAGTAAAGCTACAGTTGATCCTGATACTTTTGTTGCACCTTCTGCTGACGGCAGACCTGTATCTGTCGTGGTAAAACTGCATCTGAAAAAATTTATTCCATCATCGTTTAATTTACAATTTAAAAATGTATATGTCATGAATGTTACTGCTGATTCAACTGGCAACTTTAATCTCTTTAATCCTACAACTACCGAAACGTATTCTTTCGTTAATCCTGCTGCGGGCGGAGTAAGATCTCCTGCTACTACAACTCAGCAAGGCACTCCTTTTACTCAGTTGCCTCCAGCAAGTACTGCTCAACAACCAGCAGGACAGTATTTGCCTGGTCCGACGACAGGTCAAGTAACGCCGCCTGTAAATCGCACAAATCAGACAACGACACAAGAAAATCAAATTAATACTATTTCGTCAGATACTTCTGAATCAAGAGAAAGACATGGTCCTTCTTGCGTACCTAAATGGCAATGTGGGTTATGGGGATATTGTAATGCTACTTTGCAACAAGGAAGAAGTTGCGTAGATACTACAAAATGTGTTATCAAAGGAAAATTAGAGGTACAAGCATGTGATGCCTGCGAAGAATCTTGGATCTGCTCTGCATGGTCTCGTTGTAGTAACGGACGGCAAACCCGGTCTTGTGTTGATGAACATCGATGTACTACTCTCAAAAGTAAACCTATAGAATGGCAATCTTGTACTGAAGAACAAACATACGTTGCTCCGCCCATACAGCTTCCAAAACCTCAACCACCATTACCTCCTGTACAGCCGGCAAAAAAGAGTTTCTTGGATTTATTACTGCAATACAAATGGTTTATCATCGCTCCATTAGTATTGCTCCTGCTTGTGGTTGCTGTTTTATTGTTTTTGCGACATCGTAAAGAGCAAAAAAGGCAAAAAGAATCTGAAGGATTTAATTATGATGAATTAACAAATTGGGTGCAACAAGGTTTACGCGCGGGAGTAACTCCAGAACAGTTATGGCAGAGATTGCAGCAAGAAACGAGTTGGAAAAAAGAAGATTTTGAAAAAGCGATAAGTGGTTTGGGAAATGGATGATGAGTAACAAAGCGAGGCAAAAGCATAAATTTCTGAATATTTTATAGTGACTACATTGAATTTTCGTATAATAGTAATGCGTTTACTATACTGAAGAGAAAGAGCGGGTGCTGTTTTTTAAAGGGGAAAGATTTATATATAAGTTTCCCCCTGCAATAACTTACATGGAAACTTCGCAAGCAAAAAAATATCTCTTAGATAAGAAAGAGGATTTTCGGAAAATTACTGTCTTTCCAAGATTTCTTTCTTTTATTTCTACTTCTCGTTTTATTACCACGGTGATCGGTCCGCGCCGGGCAGGGAAAACGTATGCTTTGTATGGCTTTATCAAAAAAAACTTGTCTGACGAAGACTTTTTGCTGGCTAATTTTGAAGACGTTGATTTGAGTGGGATATCACCTGTAGAAGCAAAAGAGCTGATATCTATCCACGCTCAACTCTATAAAAAAAATCCTCGTTTTCTTTTTTTGGATGAAATACAGGCCTTGGCTGGGTGGCAGAAATTGGTCCTTTCGCTGTATGAGAGCAAGCAATTTATCATTTTTCTTTCGGGATCATCTTCAAGACTTCTTTCCAAAGAGATTGCTACTTCCTTGAGGGGGAGGTCACTCAGTCATTTAGTTTTGCCTCTTTCTTTTGCAGAATTTCTTGTATTTCAAGGTATTCATCAAGATTTAGAAAAACTTTCTTCTACACAGGAAAATAAGTTACTGGCGGCATTTGAACGGTATGTTGATTTAGGAGGATTTCCTGATATAGTACTTGAGCCTGAAAGGGCAGAGCAATTCCTTCGAGATTATTTTGATGTAGTGGTGTATCGGGATATTATTGAACGTTTTCAGGTGCAGAATACTGGTATTGTCCGCTTTCTGATGCAGGCAGCGCTTTCTTCTTTTTCAAGTGTTGTCTCTGTTCATCGAATTTTCCAGACTGCTAAATCTAAAAATCTTGAAGTTAGCAAAAAAACACTGTATACTTATATGAATCATCTTGAAGAGTCATTTTTTGTTTTCCTTCTCAAAAAATTTTCTTTTTCAGCGCGAGAAAGTGCTTCTTCCCTTCCCAAGCTTTATCTTAATGATGTGGGGTTGCGAAATGTTTTGCATAGTGCTAGTTCAGAAAAAGGCAAGAGCTATGAGAATATTGTTTTTTTGGAATTGAAACGGAGGCAGAATGAGCATCCTTTACAAGAACTGTTTTATTACCGCATTCAGCCCCATGATTATGAAGTAGATTTTGTGGTGAAAGAAAAATCTTCTATTCTTCAGCTTATTCAGGTAGTTGCCGGTGGAGGAGAGGAAAAAGAGCGGGAAGTTCGTGCTCTTCTCTTGGCAGGGAGGGACTTGAACTGCAAAAATTTATTGGTGTTAACGGAAGATAAAGAAGGAGAAAAAACTATTCATTGGCATGGGGTTAAAGGGAGAGTCCGATTTCTGCCGGTATGGAAGTGGTTGCTTAGGGGTGATGTTTTTTAAGTTTTCGAAAGGTTTTGGCTAAAAGCTTCCGGGATTATTCATTTTCGTATATTTGTTATGGTTGCAAGCATCCATGATTAAAATTCAGCAAAAAGTTTATAAAAACCAAACATTTACATATATATAAAGATGGTTTTAGATACCGTTAACACATTTGTTATACCAAACATCTCCCATGAAACTACCCCTCGCTACTAAAATTAAAAAAACGGCGCATCAGGCTATTGCCTATGCTCAGGATTTAATGATGGAAGAAGTGTATGCGTTTTTTCCCAAAGCGGTTTTTCATGGCGGAACGGCTATTTGGCGTTGTTATGGCGGCAATCGCTTTTCTGAAGATCTTGATTTTTACCTGCCGGATAAAAAAGTAGTGTCAGCATTTTTTGAACGACTGCAGCAAAAAGGTTTTGTTATTCATAAACAGAGAGTAAAAGATAATTCTTTATACTCTTTACTTGAATTCAACCGCGCTCAGGTGCGTTTTGAAGCTCTCTTTCTCCAAAAGAAATCAGCAGTCTTAAAAGAATATGAGTTGCTGGATGGAAATTTTCTTACAGTCTATACTCTTTCTGCAGAAGAATTACTGGAGGAAAAGATTTCTGCCTGTCTAAAACGCGCAAAGGTACGAGACCTGTATGATATTTTTTTTCTTTTGCGGCAGGTTGAGAAAAAACCAACACGTTTGGAAGCAGTTGAAAAAGTTCAGATTGTTGATGCGGAGACACTGCCTCTACTTATTCTTTCAGGTCCAGTGCCAACTGTAAAAGAAATGAAGGAGTATATTCTTAGATGGGAAAAATAAAATATTTGACTAAAGTACGAGATTTTTTACAAAAAACACCTGTAGCGCATATTTCCTCGCTGAAGAAAATCGTGGGAAGAAACAGTACATATATTTCTCTACTTCTCAATTCTCTTGTAAAGAGGAAAGAGGTATATCGTTTAACTAAAGGGTGGTATGCTGTACGTGATGATCCTTCTCTGGCTGTTTTCTGTTTTAAGCCGGCATATCTTGGATTGCAGGAAGCATTGAGTATCCATGGTCTTTGGGAACAAGAAACTAATGCAATAGTTCTTACCACAAAAACAGTACGGGAAGGAAAAAGAATGGTTTTTGGCGCTCCTGTTTTTTTGCAGAGAATTCCCAAAGAGCTTTTTTTCGGAGTGATTTATGTGTCTTCTGGAGAATATTACCTGCCGGTATCGGATGTGGAAAAAACGTTGATAGATATGGTTTATTTTGCTCAGCCGATAGATAAAGAGTTGCTGAAAGAGTTTAAGAAAAGAGTTGATAAAAAGAAATTAAATGAATATTTGAAAATGGTAGATGCAGAAACTTTAATGAGATTCAAACGCGTACTAAAAATCCATAGATTTCGAACATAA
>JACPNC010000060.1:5803-8811 GCA_016185685.1 Candidatus Woesearchaeota archaeon
AACATAAATGCTATGGATTTTGGTACACGAAAACGAATTGTTGTTCGTTTTCGGTACTGAAATGAGATATTTTTCTCATTTCATGTACGCTCAAAGGGATAGTTTTCTCTTTGGCGTCCCAAAAACCAGCTGGTTTTTTAGGATATACTAAAAAGAATTAGGTTCCGAGCCTAATTCTTTTAGTATATTTTTGCAAGATGGCGATGAATTAACCTTTTTTAGTACTTTAAAATTACAAGAAAAGTTTATATAGTTTTTTTTTATATGGGATTATGGAAGATATCCATATCAAAGAGGAAGATTGATGGAAGTAAAAAATAAGACAATTCTGTTATTTTTGCTTGTAGTTTGTGCTTCTTTATTTTTACTGAGTTCTTGTAAAGCGCCTAGCACAGGAAAAGCTGCTAGCCAAGGGGACACGTGCGTTAATGATTTTGAATGTATTCTCGGACTGGTTTGTGTTAATGGTGTTTGTTCCCTTCCTGATAAGGATGCTGACGGTGTTCCTGATCATGTGGATAATTGTCCTTCTGTTACTAACCCTGATCAAATAGATACTAATGTGTTGTTTGTTTTTAAAGGTAACGCTATCAAAGTTCCTGACGAGTTTAACCTTCCTTTTGATGCTTTTAATATTCTCCCTGTTGGTGATCTCTCTTCCTACATTGGCGGAACTTTCACTATTGGTGGTGTTGAGTTCACTATTTTGTCGGTTGAATATATGGAGGATTCTTATTATATATCGACCACCGTAGGTACAATTGGTTCCACTTCTGACCTATCATGGGAAATTGCTAAAGACACTTTGCCGAAAATAACTGGGAAAGGTTATAAAATTCCTAGTGACACTCTGTATTTTGTTGAAGAAGAGATGGACTATGAAAGTTTTGCAGGAGCGAGATTGTTTATATCTGGCAAAGAATTTATGGTTTTACTGGGGAATAATGATGCTAAATATCTTCAGCTGGACTCTCAAGTTGGATTCCTAGAAACTACTACCTGGAGTTTAATTCTAGGCGATGAAGAAGGAGATGTTTGTGATGAGGATAGTGATGGTGATTTCTTAGCTGATTATGCAGATAATTGTCCTTTATTTCCCAATACCATATATTTGTTAAGTTTGGCGGGGGATTTTGTGTATGAGGTGTCTGGAGTTCCCACGTTTAGACCACAGCTAGACTTTGACGGCGATGGCATAGGTGATGCTTGTGATGCTTGTCCTTTTGATGCAGGAGATGATCCTGATAGTGATGGAGTTTGTACTTCTGCAGATTCTTCTTACACTCCTTGGGATAACTGTCCTTTAGTTTCTAATGCAGGCCAAGAAGATACAGGCGGTGACGATGAGGGAGATGCCTGTGAAGATTCTGATGTTGATGGTGTTTTGGATGTAACTGATTGTGATGGGGGAAATAAGGTATGCAGTACTCAAACTGAAGTCTGCGTAAATAGTGAATGTGTTCCCGATTCTGATAGCGATGGTGTTGCTGATAATGTGGATAATTGTCCTGAACTCTATGGTGCTAATCCTGTAAATGGTTGTCCTTCCTGTATTGATAGTGATGATAGTGACCCTAACAATTTGAATGTCAATAATATCAATTATGACGAGAATAGTTTTTACATTAAGGGTTCTATTTCTGGGGTCAATGTAATTCCTACTTCTAAAGCAGTAATAATTTATGAAGAACTTAGAACTAAGGATTATTGTTCTAATAATAATTTAAAAGAATATTATTGTAACGATAATGGCTATGTAGCAGTTGCGACTATTCCTTGTGGTTGTTTGGCAGGTGTGGGCGTTTGTCCCTTACCGGATAGTGATGTTGATGGTGTTGCTGATAAGGTGGATAATTGTCTTTCCATTCCTAATGGTGTAACACAAGCAGATTTTCCGGGTGTAGGCAATCAACTTAATAGTGATGTAATTGGTGTGGATGGTGCACTTGGAACTGCTGATGATGACCTTGATGGTGATGCTTGTGATGCTTGTCCTTTTGATGCAGGAGATGATCCTGATGGTGATGGAGTTTGTACTTCTGCAGATTCTTCTTACACTCCTTTGGATAACTGTCCTTCAGATTATAATCCCAACCAAGTAGATGATGATGGTGATCATGTAGGTAATGTGTGCGATTTGGGAGAAGGAGGGAAAAGGTGTACTGCCGCAGAATCTCACTTTGCTTTTTGCGATACTACTGCATTTGGGTGTGATGGTAATGATGAGGAGGAAGAAGAATGTGTTGCGAAATTGTATTTAGATACTCCCTGTGGAGCGTTTACTTTTACTGATGATGGTTTAAACGATTTTATTACAAATGAGTTATATGAAGTTATAGCGGCATGTCATGTCTGTGGTAATGATGCTTGTGATGAAGGTCAAGATGGAGATAGTGTTTACTGTTCTGATTGTGATTCTGCAGGCAGTTCTGCTGGAAGTTCTACGGATTCTGGTTCTACTGATTTAGATATGGATGCTGATGGTGTTGCTGATAATGTGGATTGCGATGGGGGAAGTAAAATATGCAGTGTTACTGAAATCTGTATAAACAGTCAATGTATTGCCGATTCTGACAGCGATGGTGTTTTAGATGATGGTGAGGATGGAATACGTTTCACTCCGGAAGGTGCTCCAGAAGGAACCAATAATGAAGTGGATAATGATAATTGTCCTTCAATAGCTAATGCTGATCAAGCTGATATCGATGGTGATGGTATGGGGGATGCATGCGATGATGATAATGATAATGATGGTTTGATGAATTATCAGGATAATTGTCCTTTAGTTCCTAATACAGTATATTTGTTAGATGATGCTGGGAATATTGCGCATGATGATGTGTCTGGAGTTCCTCTGTATGAACCACAGCTAGACTCTGACAGAGATGGTAGAGGAGATGCTTGTGAATCCCCCTCCGCATCTGGAGCGGGAGATGTAGTTGATCCTTGCGCTGATGTCACTTGTGATGATGGGCAACAATGTGAAATTGTTGGGGGTGTTGCAGAAT
>JACPNC010000061.1 GCA_016185685.1 Candidatus Woesearchaeota archaeon
AAATTAGAAATTTCAAATAAAGAAAGAAGTGAAATGAAAGAAGAAATTTCGGCATTTGCAGATAATAGTGAAGAAGGGGTGAAGGAATAAAAATGAAATTTCTTAAAGCAGTGGAAATTGCAGCTTTAGCAACTTTTCTTTCTTCTTGTGCTCCCAAATCCTCACAATACTACGTAGAATCTCCTCTTCAATCTGCTGTGGAAAATTCCCTGTTAGAACTTGAAGAAGAATTGATGATTAGCTTTACTGAAGTTCCTGCAGTTTTTATAATTCCTCCTGAAGAAGATACCAGTGAAGCAACATACCATCCTAATTCAAATGATATAGATATTTCCGGCGAAAGTATGAGTTCCGTCCTGCAAAAGGAGTATTTATCAGTCATGTTATCGCACGAGTTAGGCCACGCCTATGCCGACCAACGTGCAGAAGCTTTAGGAAAAGATAATTGGCCTGATTTGGGACGCTACATTGAAAGTGTGAGTTTAGTAAATGGTTTGATTGACAGATTCAACGAAGAAAAATCTCCCGAAAAAAAACAATTTTTAATAGACTCATTGAACCAAATAGTATATCAACATGAGTTTTCTCTTGAATCATTCTATTTCCTCAAAACAATTTCTGAAGGTATTGGGTTTTACTTTGAAGTTCAAGGTAAATCATCTCAGTTATCTTCTATGCTTTCATTTACTGATGAAGAATACCCTCAAGACCTTTCTGCTCTTCTCTTTCAGAAAACCCAAGTAGAAGCAGATTTTTTTCCTTATCGCGCCGGATACCACTTCATCAAGCCGTTGATGGATGAATTTGGCGTGCAGTCTGTCATTGACTATGTCGTCGCGCATCAACCGCGAGTTACTGGAAGATTGGCAGAAGATTTTTTAGAATATCAACGAGAGATAAAAACTGCGTTAAGAGGAGAAAAATTCCATGACTGAAAAAAAATTATTACCGGGCAGATTGGAAGAAGCATTGGATATGTGCTTATTTCAAGAAGAAATTCCGGCAGTTTTGCTGATTGATATGCAGGAAGGATACTTGCCTTTTTTAAAACATTCTCAACAGAAAGAATTTAAACAAGTAGTCCAAAGGCAAGTAGAAATTTTACAATATGCAAAAAAAATTACTCTTCCCATATTCTTAGCTAAACAATATTTAATTGAAGGTCCTATGGGGAATACTCTTTCTCAGTTAAAAGAAATACTCTCTGGCTATGAAAATGCAGTAGAGTTTGCTAAACAAAGTAGAAGCGCGTTTGCAGAAACTATGCTCGAACCACAATTGAGACTTAGAGGAGTAACTTCACTGCTGGTGATGGGAATGACTACTAACGATTGCCCTTTAGCTACTGCAAGGCATGCTAGAGATTTAGGATTTAAAGTGATAAGTGCTCCAACTGTTCTTTTTGGCTCTTACCCCATAGATCATTTTTATTATCAAGAGTGTTTTTTTTACGACGATAAAAGCAGGAATAAAACATGAGCAATCCCGTCTTTCCCGGGTCGCTGAAAAAAGTATTAGACAACTGCTTAGAAAAAGGGGAAAGACCAGCCGCTCTTCTCATAGATATGCAAGAAGGTCCTTTTGGAAAAAGACATCGTGAAGGGGCATATCCTCTTCTTAATCATAAGATTTTCCGACAGAGAGAAATGCTTCGCCAAGTTCTGAAACGGAATATTCCTTTGTACCTTGTTGAAAGTTCAAGAAAAGAAAATGGGCCCACTCTTTCTTATCTTCGGCAGTCGATCAAATATGCCGGTGGCAAAGTAACTACTATCACTAAACAATCTTATAGCGCATGTAAAGACACTTCACTAGAAAGCATGCTTGATAAAAAAGGGATAACTACTTTGCTTCTAATGGGTTGGCATGCCAATGTATGTGTACTTGAAACTGCAAGAAGCGTGTATAAAAAATATAAAATCATCACTGCACCAAGCGTAGTAATTGGTGATGCTTGGAATCAAAGCGAAGAAATTCCCCGAGAAAAATCTACCGAACTATTTGATAAATTTTATTTTAATCATTGTCAGGTTTATGATGATCTTTGGCGCTTGGAAGAAGGGATTAATGCTCATTTTTCCCAAGGACAGAAGCCGGCAGTTCTTTTGATAGACATGCAAAATGGTCTTAAAAAACGACGCGGTCCTTTTGGGTTACATTACGGTGGAACTAGTCAAACTTTATTTGAAAGATTTACAAAGCAAATCAACCGTCAGAAAGAAATTCTACAATATGCAAAAGCAGTGGATCTTTCTATTGCTGTAGTAGAATTTTTTCCGAGGTATGATGGCAAGACCATTTCTGATTTAAGAGAAATAGTGGAAAATTATTCGAAAACAAAATTTTTTTCAAAAGAACATAAAAATGCATTTAAGTACACGACGGGTTTAGAAGATTTTTTCTCACCGCAACAGCCGTTGGTAGTGATGGGTTTCTCTTCTGTAGATTGTGTTCTTGAGACGGTAGTGGATGCTTTGGAAAGAAAACATCCAATTCTTACTTCCCCCACAGTAGTTTGCCCAACAGAAATGAACGCCGAAAAACAAATAATTCCTACTGTTTTTGAGCCAAGCTATTTTTCTTATTATGATCGTTGTTTGGTGTACTCATTCTAAGCACTTTGAGTAATTTATTCAAAACAACTCTTATAAACATCACTCCCCATTTTTAATCAAATGAAAAAGAGTTTACTCTCTCTCGTTTTAGCCGGAATGTTTACTTTTGGCTGTGGGGCTTCTTCATCGAGTCTTGTTTCTGCAAAATTAGTGCCTAAAGAAGTTCAAGAAAAAGAAACAAGTAAAACAGAAGACAGAAAAGAGAATGAAATCGAGAGTGGAATCGAGAATGAGATGGACGAAGAAAAAAGAGAACAACGCTTCTTTAAAAAAGTCCAAGAGGGTTTAAAAAATCAAAAAGACTATCTGGAAAATTCACTTGTGGTGCTTAAAGAAATAATGCTCATTCAAGAAAATGAATTAGGGATAAGTTACCAGAACATGGGCGTGAGATTGGAGGTATGCCCCTCAGATGTGCCTGAAGAATGGCTTGCATTGTATTTTCCGCAGAGAAATACGATCTGTCTTCAAACTAAATTTATGAAAGTAGTTTCAAGTGAATTTGAAAAAAAAGAACAACTAAGTGGGGAAAAATTAGAAACACTTATTAAAAGTCCTTCTCAAGCAAAAAATGCTTTCCAGCAGTTTGTTGTTACACTGAGCCATGAGCTCGGTCATCTCTATGCTGATCAGCGTTCTGAACAGCTAGGCAAAGGGGATTGGGTTGATTTTTCACCTTACCAGCATTTCATAGGTTCTTGGCTTACTCTGGAAGAGTTTTATGGTCTTTCCAAATATCAAGACCGCTTGTTTGCAAGGAAAGTACTTACGGAATATCAAGAAACCCATCAAGTTGAAATCACCCAAGTAATGCTATTAAATATGGTTTCTGAAGGAATCGGTGAATATTTCGGCAGTTTAGGGTACGCCCCTAATATGCTCACTGATCATTATTTCCCGAATAAGGTTCAAGAAATTCTTCCAGAGGATGAGGCAGTGCTATGGCGATATCCTTTGGGCTATCATTTAGTTAAACCCCTCATTGACACTTTTGGCATTAAAGGTATAGATTATATAATTACTCATTTGCCGAAGAGTACAGGAAATCTTTCTCAAGATGCAGTGCAGTATCGAAAGCAGGCGATGGAAGAGTTAGAGAATGAATAGGGTCTTCTTGAAAATCCCTTTGTCTAAGTTACCTTCAAAACCGAATTGTTTATAAAGCAAAATCTTCTCCTTCCCAGAATAATGACTAGATTTTAACGAGGACATGATTTGCAATGACTAAAATCAATCGTATCACTATCCACGGATTTAAGAGCTTTGCTCAGAAGACAGAAATCCCTTTCGATGGTAAATTTAATTGTATTCTTGGTCCTAATGGAAGTGGCAAGTCTAACGTGGGTGATGCCCTTTGTTTTGTTCTCGGCCGTTTATCAGCAAAATCTATGCGCGCAGAAAAAGCATCTAACCTGATTTTCAATGGAGGAAAAAATAAATCGCCGTCTTCACAAGCAACGGTAGAAATTGCTTTTGATAACAGCAATAAAACCTTTTCTGAAGATGCTAAAGAAATTGTTATTAGCAGGACTATAGCAAAAGATGGCAGTAGTACTTATCGTATCAATGGAAAAAAGCGGACGAGAACGGAAGTCCTTGATCTTCTGGGATTGGCAAAAATTAATCCGAATGGGTATAACATTATTCTTCAGGGTGACATTATGCGTTTTGTAGATATGTCTCCGTTGGAGCGCAGGCAAACTATTGAAGAAATCAGCGACGTCTCCGCATATGAAGAAAAAAAACATAAAGCAATTCTGGAATTGGAGAAAGTTGAAGAAAAACTTAACAATGCTACTCTTATTCTTAAAGAGAGAAAAACCCATTTGTATGAATTAAAAAAAGATCGTGACCAGGCTTTAAAATTTAAAGAAGCGAAAGATACAATTAATAATCATAAAGCCACTCTTATCCATCTTCATATTAAAGAGAGAGAAGAAACCAAAGCCAAGTTTGATAAAGAACTTTCTGAACATCAGGAAAAAATTTCTGTAGCTGAAAAAAAAATCAGCGAACTGCGGGAACAGATTTCTAAAGCTAAAGAAAGTACTTCTGAAATCAATAAACAAATTGAACAGAAAGGAGAGAAAGAGCAGTTGCAAGTGCATCGTAATCTTGAAGAACTCAAAGTGCATCTTGCCAAACAGAAAAGCCGGGTATCTACGCTCAAAGACGAATTAAACAAAATTGAGCAGAGAAAAGATCGGCTGGAACAAGAGTTGCAGGAAGTGCAGGAAAAAACTTCTTCCTTTTCTGAACAGCAAAAGCAGTCTGAAATAACCCAGAAAAAAAAACAGAAAGAACTTCTAGATC
>JACPNC010000059.1 GCA_016185685.1 Candidatus Woesearchaeota archaeon
AGGTGGAAATCGGGTAGTGAAGTATGATGAAGATGATACCGATAAGACTAGAGATACCGTATTCTTTAGAAATGGTCGTCAGATGGCGCGGTATCGCTTGGAATTCACTTCTACGGCGCAGTCAGATGTTACGGACAGCACAGGTTCAGCGGATACTACAGGAGCATTCTTAGATGATTTCGAGGATACTACCATACAGATGTTTGGAAAACAACATACTGTTGTAATCGCTAAACGTCCTGCGGCTGCTCCAACAAGTGACAGTGTAAGGTTAGTATTGATGTCCGGAGCAACTTCTGACACTTTGTTAGAAGGGGAGTCAAAAGCCTATACGGTGGGTGAAAAAACGTATGACACTACTCTTACGTTTACTGATGCCGACGAGTGTAAGTTTACAGTAAATGGGGAAGCTACCAATAAACTTAAAGATGGGGATACTTACGTACTTTCTGATAAATCAGAAATCGGTGTTAGCGAAGTATTATACCAAGATTATGCGGGCGGAGTGCACTCTTGTACATTTTTTGTGGGTGCGCAGAAAATAGAACTGCGAGATGATGACACTTCCAACGCTGCATCTAGTCACCTTATGAAAGTAGGTTCAGATGATATTGATGGGGCAAATGTTATCATTGAAGGTACGGATGATAATACCACTGCTTCAATAACGTCAATTGCTTTGAACATGACTGCTCAGGATGATTACTTTGTGGGTATGGGAGATACCTTAAGTGATGTCATTGCCGCTGCAGGTGATGAGAAGCAAGTTCTCTTTAATGGGGGATTTGATGTGGAATATAAAGGCTTGACGACTGAGGCTACGCATGACCTGCGGTTGAAGACTTCTGGTTCAAGAAGATATGAGCTACAAGTGTACGATGGAGATGGAAATCAAGTGCAGATTCCTGTTGCTTATGCAGTGGGGAATGGTAACCTTTCTCTTGGAAGAGAGGCTTGGACGGGAACACGTTCAAATCAGAAGCGTCTGCGTTTGACTGAGGGTGCAGGCATTGCTAAGGACGACTACTTTATTGTAACTGGTGGAACTGCCACAGATGGTTCAGCAAAGTCTTACCTTGTCTCTTACAATGGTGCTGACAAGCAAACAAGGACTTCGCCGAAGATTAAGTTTAAGAATGAAGGGAACGCTGAGGCTTTAGAATATTCAGTTACTGCGCTTGGTGTTGGGACTACTGGAACTGTGGCTACGTTGAAGTTGGGGGGATTTTCCTTCATTGTTGATAACCGGTCTTCTACTTTGGCAGATGACTTTGAAGTTGCTGTAGACTTTGCTGGTGATGGAGCGATAACGCATGGTGATGTTGTTGGAGCAGGAGCGGATAATGGGGGCTATAGTGCTGCTAATGCAACTGTCGCATTTGTTGATAGCTATGGTGCTCAATTTCGTATTTCCTGGTCAAACGCCACTAGTTTTGAGGCAGGGAATCTTAATAATACCATGAATCTCAATGCGGTTCAGATTGTCCAAACCACTCCAAACGGCGATGATTACGACAACTTTGTACCTCCAACTTTGGTATTGAACATGTCTGCTTCTTCCGATCCGGAAGTACGTGTAACATTGGCTGGCATGACTTTGCTTACACCAGAGGGCGAAACTAATGTTGCATATGGTTATACCAGTTTGGGTACTTTTGTAAAATTGGAAAGTCCAAGCGGAGATCCACAGGAATTGACTCAAACTTACCCTGAGAAACAGCGCTTACCACAAGTGTATGTTACCAGCGGAGCAACAACGTCAAGTACTGCAACAACCGGCGACTTAGTAGCTGTGACTGTAGTTGATGCAACCAAGCTTGATAGCGAAGTTGCTTCAGCAACTGCACAGAATTTAGTTGTCGTAGGTGGACCTTGTGTAAACACTGTAGCCGCAGAGTTGTTGGGTAATCCAGCAGACTGTACTACCGGATTCGCACCTGGAAAAGCACGGGTTAAACTCTGGGAGCATGCAAACGGAAACGTAGCAATGCTTGTAGCAGGATACAGTGGCGCAGATACCAGATTGGCGGGTAAAGTAGTTGCTCACAGATGGAAAGAGTTGTCTGGCAGTGAAGTGGAAGTTGAAGGTACCACTTACAGCGATGCAACTTTGTCTGCACCTAGCGCAGAATAAAGAAGAATTTAGGCACTCGGCTTAAGTTTTTACTTTTTTTCTTTTTTTTCTTTTTTCTTCTTTTTTATGTGATGATTTTTATCTCAGACGGAAGTATATCATCTAAAAAATCATCTGTAAAAAAAATATTTGCAAAAAAGAGGTGAATATGAAATATTCCACGTACGTTCCACATATTCTCTTAGTCGTATTTATTACTCTTTCCCTCTTTGTATTGAAATCTTTGGCGCTTCCTTTGTTCGTTGGCGCTTTGTTAGCATATCTTTTTTTCCCTGTTCAAAAGCTTCTGACAACATATTTGAAAGGTCGAACAATTTCAGCTCTGCTTATTTGCTCTTTAATATTCCTAGTTCTCTTTGTTCCTGGTATTTTTTTAGTAAAAATACTGATTAAAGAGTCATATGTTCTTTTTTTGCTAGTTAAGCAAAAATTAGCAGTGGGCCTTTTTAGAGATTGTACAAATACTTTCTGCCAAGGAATTTTAGATTTTGGCAAACAAGAATTTATTTCTTCGCAAATTAAAGCAGGTATTAAAGCGGCAACGGATTGGGTCATTAAAGGGGGTTCAGCATTTTTATTTGGCTTGCCGAAAGCAATAGTTTCTATCTTTATCATGTTTTTCAGCATGTTTTACTTTCTGAAAGATGGAGAATCTTTTCTTCACTGGGTCTCTTGTTTGTTTGGAGAGCATGAAAAGAAATATGCCTATCTTCTAAAACAATTAGGATCTATGGCGCATGGGATTGTACATGGGTATATTTTGATTGCCTTGCTCCAGGGAGCTCTGGGGGCGTTAGGTTTTTTTATTGCTGGTGTTCCTTCGCCTTTACTTTGGGGTATTGTGATGGCTTTTTTAGCTTTACTTCCTTCCATGGGTACTGGTTTAGTATGGGGGCCTGCTGCAGTAATTCTTTTTCTTGATGGTGTATTTCAGAATTCTCAGTCGTTGATATTTAAAGGAATAGGGTTATTTATTTATGGCATGGTTATCGTAGGTGGGATAGATAATTTTCTTAGACCAAGGATTATAGGCAAGAAAACTGGAGTTCATCCTGCAATTGTTTTTTTTGGAATTTTAGGAGGAATTGCTTTCTTTGGCTTCTGGGGATTTATTCTTGGTCCTCTAGTTTTATCTTTAACCCAAGCGCTGATTGATGTGTATGTACATAAGAAGTTTGGGTAAAATATTTATCTTGCACTGCTTACTAACTGTTGAAGATAATTTTGTATTTGTATGCTTTGCGGAATACTTCTGATACGGAAATTATTGAACTGAAGAGTGTATGTCTTGAACAGTTTGTCAAGAGGATCTTGTTTTACAATAATTGAAGCGGGAAGTATTGCAGTGTAAAAGATGTTCTTTTTTTGAAATACGAGTTGGGAATGATAGAAGTAATACTTTGCACTGGCTTTTTTTACTGCATAAAAAAAGCCGATAAGAATAACGATGAAGAGAAATATCACCGTTCCTGCCTGGATTATTTGCTGATTTTTTTCGCTGAGTTCTACAAGTGAGAGATTGATGAGAATTCCTGCATAAAAAATACTGCTGAGAAAGAGCAGAACCAGAGTTTGAGGAAATATTGCTCTTGCTTTTGATTGGGGTAATTCGTACAGCGGTTGTTCTGAGTTCTCTATCACCATGAATTTGGAGAAGATGTTTTGGTTTATATGTTTTGCCTCTTCTACTTTTACTATGTTCCAGTCTACCGACGAAACACTTTTAAAGAACTGCTCTTCTTTGCTTCCCACGGACCCGTAGTCTAGCGGCTACTGCTGAAATGCAGCTGCAGATGACGTCTCGTTGACGAAAATATATTTTATGTTTTCAAAATCGAGAAGGTCGCCAGTTCGAATATTAAATTCATTATTCTGAATTTACCTGAAAGTCTGGCCGGGTCCATTTTCTATACCTCCTTTTCAATTTTTTATACATGTTTCTCTATCCAAAAGCTTATATTCTTTTTCTTCTTTTCATTTATGATGCTCCATCATACTCCCCATCACTGGAATTTCCTTTTTCGTCATGAAGTAAATGTCGTTTATCTATCTGTCGCTTTACGCTCATTCGGAATTTCTCTGCTCGGTTTGTTTGTTCCTCTGTATTTGATAAAAGACCAAGATTTTTCTTTAGCAGCAGTTTTAGGATTTTATCTTTTTTTTTCAGTCATACTTGCTATTTCTACTCCTATTGCGGGGGCATTCTCTGCTCGTTTTGGTATGAAACATACCGTGCTGGTGAGTGTTCCTCTTTATCTTGGCTTTTTGTTTTTGTTGTATTTTCTTCCTTTTTTAAAGATTGCTTCTTCTTCTCCTTCTTCTTTTTTTTCTCGTATTTCTCTCCTGCTTCCCGCAGCGTTGCTGGGAATTTCTATCGCTTTTTATTGGATGGGTTTGCATCAAGTAATTTATCGTGTAAGCACGCGTAAACATCGCGGCGAAGCGATTGGAAAACAAAAAGCAGTTACTGTTCTTGGCACAATTGCTGGTCCGTTGGTCGGGGGTTTTATTATTTCGTTTTCCGGATTTCCTCTTCTTTTTGCAGTAGCAGCGGTCTTTCTCATTCTTTCAGCAGGGTTTCTTCTTTTTAACAAAGAGAAGCATACTTCTTATCATTTTTCTTTACGTTCACTTGTTCCTGGAAAAGAGCATTGGAAAAATTCTTTATTTTTTGTTTCACAGGGAACTCGGGTTATTGCCGACGGGATGCTCTGGCCATTACTTGTTTTCTTTTTGCTGGAAGATTATCTCTCCCTCGGTTTTCTGGGAACGCTATTTGCCGGTGGAAGTGCTTTGTTGTTATGGTTCATGGGCAGAAAAAGTGATCACTATAACAAGCGTGATTTAGTTCGTTGGCTTACGCCTTTAGAATCTGCTTCTTGGTTTTTTCGGTCTTTGGTAGATTCATTTTCTCAAATTTTAGGCATCACTATTTTTAGTGTTCTTGTAACTGGGGTTCGTGAAGCGCCTCTCAGCGCATTAGAGTACGATAAAGCACAAGGAGATATCACTGCTTATTTTGTCAATCGGGAAATATTTGTTGCTCTGGGAAGAATTTTTATGCTGACGTTCGTATTGCTCACGGACAGTATAACTGGCGGATTATTTTTTCAGGGAATTGCAAATTTAGCTGTGTTGTTATTTTAAACTCTATAACTATTGATGATGGTAACATGAAACATTTTCCTATTCTCTCTCCTGATCTTGAAACTCAATTTCTTTGTGGACTTTTAGAGTTGCAGTATGGCGAGGTGAATTTACAAAAAATGCAGAAACTCGCCTCTCAAGTTTCTTGGGCAAAAGGTTGGCCAAGAAAAAAAGAAGCATTTTGGAATGCAGAAGCTTTTTTGTGGAAAAAAAAGATTGATTCAGAAAAAAGAGAACTTATCAGAAAGGAAATTATCTTTTTTATGAAAGGTAAAAACAAAGAAAAAATATTTGAAAAAGAAAGTAAAAACAAAGAAAAAATATTGGAAAAAGAAAAAATGAATCTTGATCTTGGCTGTGGCGCTTATAGTTATCTTCCTTCTGTTGGATTTGACTGTTCTCAGGAGATGCTGAAGTTGAATGAACAATGCTCGCGAAAAGTAGTTGGTGATGTAGAGAAAATTTTGCCATTTGCAGACGAAGAATTTAGTTCTGTGACTGCGGTATTTGTTTTGAATTACGTGGAAAATTATTCTTTGTTGCTTTCAGAGATTTTTCGAGTGCTGAAATCTGGCGGGAATGGGAAGTTTGTAATGGTTCTTGCAGAAAAAGGAGTGAACGACTGGCAGCGGCAGAAAGAGGTAAATCATTTTCCTGCTGAAAAATGGGGGAG
>JACPNC010000052.1:0-1252 GCA_016185685.1 Candidatus Woesearchaeota archaeon
ATGGAATTGGATTAAATGGAAAAAAGAATATAACAAAGAGATGAATGATACTTTAGATTTAGTGATCGTAGGAGCGTATCACGGCAAGGGAAAACGATCAGGAGGGTACGGAGCTTTGCTCTGTGCAGCATACGATGAAAAAAAAGATATTTTTGTTACCGTCTGCAAATTAGGAACGGGTTTAACTGATGAACTTATTGAAGAACTGCCGAAGAAATTAGCAAAGCATAAAATAGCACATAAACCGGCGCGGTTATTGATACAAAAAATAATGGAACCGGAAGTTTGGTTTGAGCCGGCAATTGTGGTTGAAGTATTTGGAGCAGAACTGACAAAAAGCCCGTTTCACACTGCTGGGTTGGCGTTGCGTTTTCCGCGCTTTGTGAAATTTAGAGAAAAAAAACCGGAACAGGCAACCACTCTGAAAGAGTTGGAAGAGATGGGGAAGAGATAACTTATATAGAAAAAAAAGAGAAAACTATGAAAAAGATAGAGAATAAAGAAGAAAAAAACTTTGGACCGGAAGAAGAGGCGAGAAAAATAGTATCAAAACTACTTAATGAAAACGAACTCTGTGTGCTTGCCACGGCCACCTTAGAAGGAAAACCGGAAGCGGCGACAATAGAATTCGTGGCAGACAAAGAAGGTAATATTTATTTTGAAACTTTTCCCAGCTACCGAAAATATGTCAATCTTAAAAAAAATCCTCAGGCAAGCATAGTTATTACTCAGGAGAGCTACACCTTGCAAATGGATGGCACAGTTACTGAATTGAAATTATTGTCAGAAATAAAAGCGAAGGCACGTTTGATAAAGAAGCACGGTCTAGGTTCGGGTTTTTATTTTGACAAAACTATAACTTTCTTTAAATTTACACCTTCATGGACGCGCGTTCTCGTTGAAGCACGATTTCCACCAAAATATGTGGTTGTGAAAGGGGAAGGACCAAAAGGAGTCCATACTTTACACTAAAAATATTTTCAGTATATTTCTTAAATAAACCCCTTATTTACATTCTATGAAAGTCCTCCTCGTCTACCCTCCTTTCTGCACTCCTGCCAGCCCGCCCTACTCGCTGGTAAAGTTGTATGGATTTTTGAAGAATAATCTTAAAAATTTTGGCAAAAATACAGATATAGAAATTCTTGATCTCAATGTGTTTTTTCATAATCAAAAATGGAAGGGCTATGGAGATTTTTTTCGTTCTTTTACAGAGAATTATGATTCTGCGGTGTATGAAAAAAATGCAAAA
>JACPNC010000052.1:1307-14770 GCA_016185685.1 Candidatus Woesearchaeota archaeon
GTTCCTAAAAGAAAGTGCAGTTATTTACGCTGAGAATAATAAAAGAATAATTCATGAAGAACAGCCAGAACTATTTGAGAAAGTAATGGAAGAAATCCTGTGCAGAAAACCAGACATGGTGGCTCTGAGCGCAGTTTACTCCAGCCAGGCATTTTATGGCTACGCTTTGTTGAAAGAACTGAAGAAAAAGAACATCAAAACTATTCTTGGCGGTCCAGCAGTCAATAAAAAATTGCGAGAAGTTGCATCATTAACTCTCAATAATGAAGTTGAACTTCTGGAAGAAATTACCGGCGTTAAGATTGACCATGCAACACTTTGGACAAAAGAAGTGCTTGATTTTTCTATTCTGGAAAAAAAATCTTTACCTCCAGAAAAAAAGCAGGAGTATCTTTACTTCACTCCGGAAATGGTGCTCCCTTTGCGCACTTCCATCAGTTGTTATTATCAGCAGTGCACATTCTGCACTCATCATGCAGGAAAACAGTACCGAGAACTTTCTTTGCAAGAGATGAAAGAGTCAATTCTTGCTTCTGGTGCAAAAAAAGTTTTCTTTATCGATGACATGATTCATAAAAAACGTCTGTTGGAAATTGCAAAAATTCTTGGGCCTCTGCAAGTTTCGTGGATATGCCAATTACGACCTATGAAAGATCTAGATGCAGAAACACTCATGGCGCTGCACGACGGTGGATTAAAAGCAGTGATATGGGGATTAGAATCAGGAAGCGATAGGATTTTGCAGTTGATGAAAAAAGGAACCAACATCGCTGATGCTCAAATTGTTTTAAAAAATTCTGCAGCAGCAGGAATTAAAAATTGTTTGTACATTTTGTTTGGCTTTCCCACCGAAACCAGGGAGGAATTTAAGGAAACCCTAAATTTCATTCGCAAGCAGAAAGAGATTACTTCATTAGTACTTTCTACCATTTTTGGCTTACAGCATGGCGCGCCCATACTTGCAGATTTAGAACCTTATGGAATAACCCAAGTTGATTTTAAAGAAAGGACTATGCTAGAGCCCAAGATAAGTTATCAAGTCAAGAGCGGTTTGACGCAAGATGAAGCCACTGCTCTGCGAAAGAGATATAAGAAATTTTTAAATTCTTTTCCTTATCCTTCAGCGATGAATTTTTTTAGAGAGCATATTTTGTGTGTGGAATAGAAATCTGGGGCCGCGGAGACTTTCGTTTTAAAAATTTCGAACTCCGGCCTGACGGCTTTTCTTACGAATGAATGATTTTGCATATTTCATTCATCACCCGAACCGCCAATCCTACCAAGCTGTCCGATCTTGAGGATCCCTAGACTACGGCCCCGATACTCCAGCAAAATCAACTTGTTTCTTAAATATTTCCCTCATCTACAGTCCACCACCACAAACTTTAAGAACCTCTTTTTTATACCCTTTGTTCGAGGGGTAAAATCCGAGGGGTAAAGAAAGATCTATGGCAAACTTTTTTAGACGGTTATTTGGTAAACTTCCATTTAATCCATTTAGCCGCAAGGATAATTTTAAACTTGGGTTGTACGGACCACCTAACGGAGGAAAATCCACTTTAGCAAACCGAATTTGCACAGACTGGTTAGGAGAAGAAATGTCTACTGTTTCTCATATCGCTCACGAAACTCGCGAAATTACCATGAAAGAACAGGTAACCATAAAAAATAAGCGAGGAAAAGAATTAACTTTCTCATTGGTAGATACACCAGGAATTGCTACTAAAATCGATTATGAAGATTTTCTTAAGAAAGGAATGAATAAAGGAGAAGCTAAGAAAAGAGCAAAAGAAGCAACTAAAGGAGTCGTAGATGCTATTAAATGGTTGGATACCATGGATTCAGTAGTAGTTGTGCTTGACGCAACTAAAGACCCTTATTCACAAGTAAATATTACCATCATTGGCAATTTACAGGCGAGAAATATCCCTGTTTTAATTGCCGCAAATAAAGTAGACTTAAAAAAAGCAAATATTGAAGTGATTAAAGCGGCTTTTCCCCAATATCAGATAGTAGGCATCTCTGCTAAATATGGAAAACAAGTGGAGGATTTTTATGAACACCTCTTCAAGTTAGTAAAGTAAAGGTTTAAAAAGGCAGGAAAATTACTTACAAACAAGGAATAAACAGTTACAGAAAAAAAGATATAGAAAAAAATAGAGGAATTAAAAAATAAAAAAATATGGTTACTTTCCAATTTGTCCCTTACAGTGAAATTGAACATTTAGGATCAGCAAAGCGGGTCAATAAACTTCTTAATACCGTAAAAGAAGACAAGATAGTCATTATGGAAGGAAGATTAACCAAAGAAGAAGAAGCCGATCTTATTGAAATTACCATGGAAGAAATTACCCCTAAATTTAGAGGAATAGAATTAAGTGTTATTTATCCTGAAAAAAATCAACAAGATTCTAAGCAGCGCATCAAAGGAGCATTTACGAATTTATTACTAGGAGATAGACAGGGATTCACTATTATTGGTCCAGCAAGCTTGGTGAAGAGAATTGAAAAAAATCCAGGAAAAATTGAATTATTTACAAAAGATAATGGCCTAAACTTACGTAAAAAAAGAAAAAAGTAAAAGTGTTAAGAAAGTAGCGGATTTAAGTGTGTTTTAAAAAAATAATAAAAATGATTAAAATATAACTCCATGCCACACCAATGCGTCCGGTGCTCAAGCTTGTACCCAGATGGTGCACAAGAAATTCTTCGCGGCTGTAGTTGTGGCGGCAGATTATTTTTTTATATTAAACAGAAACATGTTGAAGAACAAAAAGAGTTAGTAAGTAATTTAACTATTGAAGAAAAAAAACATATTGAAGAAGATGTAGCAGAGATTCTTCATTTGAAGCCAGAAGAGGAAGATAGGCCAGTAGTCTTAGATATTGAAGCTATCCGGGTAATGAAGCCAGGAAAATATGAGTTAGATTTAGTGCATTTGTTTAAGAAAGACCCTTTGATCATTAAACTTGATGAAGGAAAATATGTGATTGACCTGCCGCAGCTGTTTAAGAAAGAAATGGAAGGAAAAGAGGAAGAAAGGAAGGAAAAGAAAAGTTTGAATAATTAATTTTAAGAGAAAAAGTGAAATGAGTAGTTGGAGAAATTCATATGAATGCATTAATTTACCAGATTAATATAAAAGCTGAAACGCCGGGAGAAAGAGGCATACCAAAACTACCCGTTGATTCAGTAGATATCACTGTAGATGGCATGAGGGGAGATTATAATAGATATAGAACAGAAAAGAAAAAAAGAGACCCCCACAAAGCGGTGATGTTAATTCCACTAGAAACAATTCAAGAATTAAGAACTGAAGGCTGGCCAATAGAACCAGGTCATTTAGGTGAAAATATTACCACACAAGGAGTCCATTATAATTTTTTTGAAATTGGACAAAAGTATAAAGTCGGAAGTTCTCTCATTGAAATTACTGAACCTTGCACTCCTTGCGCTAATTTGAAACTTCTTCCCTACGTCGGCGAGGAAAGAAAAAATGAGTTTATGAAGATTCTTATAGGAAGAAGAGGATGGTACGCCAAGGTGATTACGGAAGGAAGAGTTGCAAAAGGAGATGGGATAGAAAGGTTATTAAGTTAGGTAGGCATACCTGTTCGTATGTGGATTGCCAAGATAAAATTAAAGCATAATTGCATTTTAGGAAATCGCTGTAAAGAATTTAAAGTTATTCTCCAATCTTTGGAATTGACTGAGCGAAAAGAGAAAGGAAAAATTCTCACTACTTCTTTGCATCAGATGGTTGGAAAAACAGAACAGATAAAGAAATTTATTGCTGATCTGCAGAAAGATAAACGCACCGAACATCTTGAAGTGAGCGGGAATACTATTTTTTTGGAAGAAAGCGCCACGCAGAAGCCAGTTTCAGTATTTATGAAAAATAATTTATTTGTTACCAAACCGGTGCTTATAGATGTGTCTGGATTTGAATATTGGGAAGTTGCTTCACACAACAAAGAAGAAATCATGCATTTTATCCGTAAAGTAAAATCATTTGTTGACGAATTTACTCTGCAGAGTGTGAAAAATACTCCCTTGCAAAACGTGTACTTTCCCAAGCTCATGCCTTCACTGACAGAACTGCAAAAACAGGCATTGGAATTAGCAGTGCAAGAAGGGTATTATCAAGCGCCAAAGAAAATTGGTCTTCGTCAGCTGGCAAAGATGATGAAAATATCAGTAGCTACGTATCAAAAACACCTGCAGAAAGCAGAGTCTAAAGTAATTCCTGATGTGTTGTCGTTTTTGAAGTGAATTAAAGAGTAAGTTGGAGTAAATTAATTAAATCTCTTTTCCTTCTTTAACTGCAAGTGAAACTAATGTTACTTGTTTTTTAAATTTGTTAAATTCTTCAGGAGTGTAACATAAAAAATCTACAGGATAACGAAGAGTCCAATAATCATACATTTTTGCTCCGCGCTGAAAAAAATTAAGCTTTTTAAATTTTGAGCTGACAATAAGCAGATCAATATCGCTCTCTTTATGCGGCTTACCCCAAGCTCGAGAACCAAAGAGGTACATCTTATCTATTTGAAAACTTTTATTTACAATGCTTTTGAATTTCTTTAATTGGTTTACAGTTTTTTTTCTATCCATGTTAAAATCTCCTGTGCATAGCGCATAAAATCTATAGCAATTTGATCTAAACTCTCTTCTTTAGGAACTCCCGGATAGCGCGAATAGATGTAAGCCATTGTAAGTACCTTACAGTATTTCAAAAAAATTTCAGGAACATTTGCTTCTTTTCCTAATTCAACGAGATCATGAATTTTCTTAAGTTTATTTTTTTCTTTGATAAGTAATGCTTTGAGGGCTTTTTCTACCGCCTGCTGACTATAAAAAATAGCGCCATCATATTTCTTGTTCTTTGCGAGAATATGGGCTTTTTCTAGATCATCAACCGCTTTATCCCACCAATCTTTGACTTCTTCTTTCATGTTTATTTATGAGAAGAATAGAGTTTATAAAGATTTCTTTGCTTTAACTTTCTTATTTATTGGCATACCTGTTCGCTAAAAAAATTAAGTATAAAATGAATTCTTAACAAAAAATGACTTACAGCAAAAAGCAACAGCAACTTTACAAGAAACTGTATTCCCTGCTAAATCGAGCTAAAATTGAGGAATTACTCCCCACTAATCATCCGGCAACCAATAACCATAGCTACGATTTGCATAAGGAAACTGCATAGGGAAAATTAATTGTTAGTCTAGTACATTCTCCGAGATCGGAAGACGGGGACGAATTTTATTGCCTCAGAGCATATTGGATTTATCAAGGAGTTAAAGATCAGCTATTTAATGCCGTTGCAAGAGGGGGGAAAGACAGCGATTTAGAGAAATTGTACGGCAAAATTGCACTTGAAGAAGCCAATAAAAAAGATCAAGAAAAATTATCTCATTTAGAGAAACTGCTGGAATGAACAGAGATTAATCACAACTTACTTCTTACTGCTTTCTCACTAATTATCGCACTATGTCCGGTTGTATCTTCTAGAATTATTTTTAATGTATCTCTTCCCAAGATAACATTATCTAATTTTTTAATCATATTCTTTGCTTTTTTCATTGCAGACCCATCGTCATCTTCATCCTCGCCAGCCACAGCTGCACGGATCATTTCTTTGACTTTTTCCAACAGACCCTCTATATTAGTAATGTATCCGTTTGCTGCTGGACCTGGTTCAATAGTGATAATATTGGGTATTTTTACAGTAGCATCTCCGGATTTGACAATTTTGATACTCATATCTGCTTCTGCGGTAACTTCAAGAACATACTTGCAAGGTTCTTTTTTCTCCGCCGGCTCTACGTCTGATTTTTTGTAGCCGCAACCAGCGCATTCCATAGTAAGCACAAAAAGTCTTCCAAAATGAGGAACGTCGATTTCTTCGTCTCTCAAGGTGAGTTTCTTTTCCCCGCATAATGCGCATTCTTCGCCTTTGATTTCTGCCATAGTGAACTAAAGAATAGGGAGAGTTTAAAAAGATTTTGCTCATTTAGAAAGGAAAGATTTTAAAAGAACCTTCTTAAATCTCTTACTTAAGCACCAGTCGTCTATAGTAATTGTGAAATATTACCATGTGTTTATTCACAATTACTAATAGCAAATGGGTGGTAAAAACATTAAATTACTGAACACATTTGCTATATTGAAACTACGGTCTTAACAAACCTCGTTTCAGAGACGCCTGTGCGAAAAGCACCAGTCGTCTAACGGCAGGATCCCAGCCTTCCATGCAGATAATCTGTGCAGAGAGCTGGTTGTCCGGGTTCGAAAGAAAAAACCTAGAAATAATTTAGATTTTTTCAGAAAGTCCCGGCTGGTGCATTTCTTTTCTTATTAAAAAAAAAGTATTTGTTTAGCAATCGGCGGTCGTGAGCTTCGCCCCGCTTCATCTTTTGCTTTCGTTGGAATATGGCTAGCTGATCGAAGAGCGGGTAACTTCACTTTGGGCATATCCCTTAGCTCAGCTCACCTCTTGACCGCGCCGAGCTAAACAAATACAAAAAAAAGTGTTACTCTTGTTTTGTCGTCCAGAACGTAGAACCTTGCCCAATCATTAAATGAAATCGTATCCCTTCATAATCAATATGATATTTTGGAAATTCACTGCCTTGGTCTCTCACTACATGAGATTCTAACTGCTGATATATTGCATGAACTACTCTACTGAATTTTTCTTCCGACAATCCGTCTATCACCTGAATTTTGTAGAGAAGATGCTCTTGATCTATCTGATCATGTTGTTTAATAATCCCAAGTAGTTGATTAAATTCATCCGACTCAAAGTACTTGGCAAAGCTATTACGTTTCTGGAGGTATCTTTCTGCCTCTTTTCGTAAATCTTCTTCCAAATTCTTTCTTTTAGTACCAGAATTGTCATTAGGAGCCATACAAATAAGTAAGTAGTAAGAAGACTATAAATAATTTTCTAGACAAATTTTCAAAATTCCATACGAAACTCTTTTCCATAATCCTGAAATCCCATTTTTTTGTAGAACATATGCGTCTGCTCACGGGAATTTCTGGAGTTACCCACTAGCTTATAACATCCCTGTCGTTTTGCTTCCCGTATCGCCGCGCGCACAATTTTCTCTCCGTTACCTTTTCCGCGGTACTCCTCCCGCACATATACATCCTCCAAAAATCCGAAGGGTTCTTTGTGAAGGTCATTCTGCAGAATATAGAGAAAGCCGCGAGCTACTTCCTTGCCTTTTTCCGTCAGCGAGAAGCGGAAGCCATGAGCATTGATACGGCGTTGTTGTAAGAGCATATATTGGGCTCAAAATGACCCCTATTTTAAATAGTTTGCGAGAGTTTAATCCTCACTTTATTGGTATTCCCATAAGGTATCTTCTCAATCAAGCCTTTCGCCTCAAGATTTCTCAGCTTGCGGGATAATTTTACTGCTGAAATACCGGTCTTTAATGACAACTGCTTCTGCCATAATTCATGATGATCGGCATCCAACAACGATTCCATAATTGCTCGTTCTTCTTCAAATAAATTTCTAGTAAGTTTTTCTTTTAAAGAATTCTTAGGAGATTGGAAGGTTAATTTATCAGAAGAAATTTCTTTTAGAACAGTTACTGTTTCATCCCCATTTTTATTCTTTTCTGTTTCTTCTCGTGTTTCTTCTTTTTTCACTTTCACTTTACTTTTTTCCCTCCTGTGAGAAAAGAAAAAAACTGCAACAAAAATCAGAAGTATAACCAAGACAAGAATCAAAGTTTCAACAGAAATGAATTTCCGAGGTACTTGGTATCTCACTAAGATTGCTTTTCCCTGCTGAAGATCTTTTTCATCCCATTGAAGCACAATACTTTTTCCGTCGGTGGTAATTTTACTGGTCTTGGGAACAAAAGAAGTTTGCAGAGAATTTTTCAGAGCATTGAGAGAATATGTTAGCGTTGCTCCTTCAGGAAGTGTTACTATAACAGAAATTTGTGAAGCTGTTACTTTGCTGAGATCTACCAAAAAAAAGCGATCTTTTGTTTTTTCAATGAGAGAATCAGTCAGGTATTTGAGAGTAAAGTTTACAAAATTTCCACTTACAAGAACTTTTCTGCCTAAGTTATCTTCAATCAGTTTCACCTTGCTTCCTGATCCAAAAATTTCTACCGCTTCCGCATCTTGCGGCAAGTACCAAGAAAAAGAGGTTTGTGATGACACAAAAACAAATTTTTCTTCTACAACTACCGTATTGCCTACAATAGTAAACCTTCCTTCATATCTGCTGATGGTATTGTTTTCCGATAATCTCTTCTTCATAATGGTTATAAAAAAGAAGTAATTTAATAAACTTAGCTTTACTTTTTGCACTTCCCTGCTAATTTATGAGTAATTATTCCCCGAACCTTTTCTCTGCTAAATTCCAATCAATGGCTTTAAAGAAAGCTGCAATATAATCAGCTTTTTTTAATCCATAATCCACCATATACGCATGTTCAAATACATCCATGATTAACAAGGGAGTTGTTCCGACAAGATGCCCCACGTCGTGTTCGTTAATCCAAAGATTAAAGAATTTTTTTCCTACTTTATCATATGAAAGAACCACCCAACCAATACCACGCATCGTTCCAACAGCTTTGAAAGCGGTTTCCCAATTTTCTAAAGAGCCAAATTGTTCGATAAGCGCTTTGGCTAATGGAGAATGGAGAGCAAGTGTCTTTCCACCTTTTGTCATATTTCCAAAGTATAACTCATGCATTCTCATACCATTAAATTCCCATCCGAATCTTCTCTTTAATTCAGCAAATTCAGGAGTTCCTGCTTTGCTTTCTTTCAACATCTGCATCAATGTGTCCATCAATTTGTTAGTGTTTGTAACGTATCCTTGATACAAAGTGAAATGGTTCTTTAGCAAAGTGTCGCTAAATCCCGCTGTTCCAAGCAAGTGATCAAAGTTTTGTTGGGTGTATGTCATTTTATTTTCCTCCTTATTTCTTTCGTTCGAATCTATTACTGTCTCTTAATTCGTATTTTACCATCACTCTTGCCCAAACCTCATCGAGATTGATTTTCTGTTCATTAGCAATACAGATGACTGAAAACATAACGTCAGCTAACTCTCCCCCCAGATCACCGGAATTTTCTCCTGGTTTTTTTTTCTTTGGTCCAAATTGGTTATTAATCTCCCTGCTAACCTCACCAACTTCTTCCACCAGCGAAGCAAGCATCTCATGCGGACTCCAATACTTTACGGTAAATTTTTGCAGAGAAGTGTCAACATCTTGCTGATAAATTCCTAATAAGGTATTCATGGGGCGAACCCAAGTGCAGACATCAATTTTTAAATCCAAATCGGTTAAGAGAGATACTAATCCTTTTCTTTTTTCATGATATGAAAGCCGTGAATCCATCACCACCTCTACTCTCGGTACGGGGGAATTTAGATGCTGAATCAGGACATATTCGCTAAGAATATTCTTTTGCTCGTCTTCTTTTACTACATATGCCCCTTCAAAGCGATCTAAGTCATCATACGTATTTGTGAATGACCATCCGGTCAGTGATTCAATACTCTTAGCGGTATGATTAAGAGCAGCGAAAGTCGCATCAAGATAATCCGGCAGTTCTTTCCAAGACTTCTGAAGATAATTTTTGAGATTCATTTTTTATGAAAAACATTGGCTAACTTACTATTGCACTTCTTTTAATGGCATACACCAGAATTTTTCAATAAGTTTTTAAGTGTTGTGGAAGAAAGGGTAAACATAAATTCAAACACTTTGTCTTTTCGGAAGTTCTTTGTACACATTTGAACGGTGTCCAACAAGAATAATGAGAATCTGCTGTTGTGAAATATCTAAATGGAGAATAACACGATAATTGCCAACCCTTAACTTATAGAGAGGAAAGCCTTCCAATCTATCAACGAATCGTAAAGGATTTTCTACAACTGCTTTTACTTTTTTAATAATTCTTTGTGCTGTTTGCTTATCTAAAGAACGTAAATCTTTTCTTGCAGTGTCATACCACTGTACTGTAAAAGTCATACGCCAAATTCTTTTTCTATTTCATCTTGAGAAATGAACTTTTTATCTTTATCAGTATGAAAAATTAGAACTCTTTCTTGCGCCCAATCGCTCAACTCACCTTCTCCTCTAAGAAGAACTGACTTCAACTCGGCAACGTCTTTTTTAAGAGCTTCCAAATCATTATGCATATGTTTTATCTCTGCTTCAATCATGTTCTTTGTAAAGCAAAACTACTTTAAATATCTTTCTGAAAGAATCCCTATGGAGGGCCTTTAATATCCTCCGTCTATATCTTCCCTACCAAATTCAATCCAGGCTTCAGCGTAGCTTTCCCTGGCTGCCAATTAGCTGGACATACTTCTCCGCCGTGCGCGCGGACAAATTGGGCGGCTTGCACTTTCCGCAGCAATTCTGCAGAACTTCTGCCAATGCTATTATCATGCACTTCAAATGCTTTTAACACTCCGTCAGGATCAATCAGAAAAGTTCCCCGCCACGATAAACCCTCTTCAGAAATATAAGTGTTATAGGCTTTGCAGATTTTTCCCGTGGGATCTGCCACCATGGGAAATTTAATTTTAGCAATAGTAGGAGAATTATCAAACCATGCTTTGTGTACAAAAACGGTATCCGTACTTACGCTAAGAAGTTCACAGTTTAATTTTTGAAATTCTTCGTAATGCTCAGCAAGATCGCCCAATTCAGTCGGGCAGATGAAAGTAAAGTCAGCAGGATAAAAAACTAAAACAACCCACTTGCCTTTGAATTGTTCTAATTTCACTTGCTTGATTTCATTATTTTGAAAAGCTTGCGCGGTAAATTGCGGAGCGAGTTTGTTGATTTGCAAGTGTGGGTTTACGCGCAGGCCATAATGTTGTTCTGGAAGTTGTTCTTCTGGATGTTGTTCTTCTGGATGTTGTTCTGGATGTTGTCCGTAATGTTGCTCAGAATGTTGTTCTTTTTCCATAAAGCTACCTCGTTTGTTTTTTAATGATTTTTGAATGTGTTTCAGAAGAGAACAGTTTTATAAATGTTATTAAACAAAACCCAGTAGAATTATAACAAATAACTTCAACTTTCTTTCTCCAACTTCACCTTAACTTTTAGTGGGATTTGCAGGGGAAAATCCTGCCGATATAATAAGCCATATTTCAAAGCCAATTCTGCTTTATACAATTCTTTTCCAAGATAAGCAGCATGTTCAAAGCGGGTAATTATTTTTTTTCTCGCAAGGGTATGATATAATTCAACGGCATATTTGCAAGTAAATTTTTTTGTAATTATGTGTTGGTTATTGGAAAAACCAACTTCAATATACTTTTTTTTCGAGTCTATGCGAATCAGGAAGTAGCCTTTAGGATCCTGAGTCCATTCCTTTTCTGAATTATAAGTTGCTCTGATGACTTGCACGATTCGTTCTTTCTGCTTGTAAAACCTGTATTTCGGCTTAGGCATGTTTGAGAAGAGAAAAACAAGAAGTATTTATATGGTTTTGGGAATTTTTAAGCAGTTTCTACGACCAGATTCATTTCTTCAATTCCGGAAATTCTACATGGCATTCTTTATCAATCTCCTCGGAACCGTTGAGTACATATGCAACCATTTTTTCCCTGCTGGAAGTCGCGCCATAAAAAAATCTTGCTTCTACTTGCTTTGGATTCTGGGTCCTTACTTCAAATGATAATTTCTTTCCCGTATCTTGAGAACGCATCACCACAATACCTTGCTGGAGTTGATATTTTAAAACATGAAACTTGTCTTTCTCATGTCCAATTAAAGCAGCATACACTGCCGGCGCTTCTTTCCCTGACCAGACATAAGGAATCTCACCAACCAGCGGAATTTTCTTGGGAATTTTTTCTTCATTTCCTTTTCGCGGCGCATGGCTGGAATTGATAAGAAGAGTAGAATAAGGATCACGACGAAGATAATTCTTAAATTTGATTTCTTTTCCGATGGTGCAGTATGTTCCGGTAAGAAAAAAATTACTTTCCTCTTCTGCAAATGGAAATTTTCTTCTCCATGGCAAAATGACACCTTGCCTCTCTTTTTCCTGCTGAAGAAAGAGGCGCCCAGCGGTTATTCCTTCTGTAGAATCAAGATTTAACCGTGCTACAAGCTGAGCTTCTGGAAGATACATTTCCTCCTGTTTCAAAATAATAATTGCCTGCCGCAAAGGATCAGTCGGAGAATCTATAATAAATTTCCTGAAATAAATATTTTTTTTTTCCACTTCTAACTCATCAGGAGCAAGATATTTCTCACTGGTAAATTTCTGGATTGTTGTCTGCTCTAACTGAGCAATACTCTCAAGATACATGAGAAATAATTCTTTTTTTGCTGACAGGGCACTCTTTGCGCGCCTCAACAAGCTTAATTTTTCACGTTCTTCAGGATGCAGCAAACCTTCGTGATAAGAAGGGACTTTTTTTCCAAAAAATACTTCAAGACGCTTATGAGCAAGCTCTGCGCAATTGTACGCTTTATCTTGATCAAAATTATGCAGATCTTTTCTTATTTCCTCATATGCTTCTTTGACATATTCATACATTGTAATTATTTCTTTCACTGCCTGAAAAGAATTTTTTAAAATCTGGTGCAATCCAACATCAGGACCAGTCTTAAGATGCAATACCAATTCTTCCAGAGGGATGTCATTCTTAAAATCCGTTTTTTCTCGGGTAATTTCTTTTTGGACCGAGGTGTGGGCATCATCTTTAACCATTTTTTCTTTCACCTCTTCGCAGTGCATCTAATTCTACCTCAACTTGTTCTTCATATGCTTTATCTTCATAAGAGTCTTTAATTTTCTTGACAGTCTGCTGCTGCACTTCATTATCTTTATTCAACAAAACAAGAATCTCCAAATGATGCCGATCTGCTCTTCTTACATATTCAGTAATTTGAGGGTCAAGTAATTCGCCTGTTTTTGCTAATCCTAAAGTTTGAAAATCATATTTTAATTCGTGCCCTTTGCGTTTCATACGTTTAAATATAATGTCAATCTCTTTTGCAGCACTGCATATCTCGCTCAGCCTTCCTTTCAACCGTTCTTTTGTATCCCTATGAACATCAAGCTGATCCAACAGGTGATACATTTCCGTCCTCGTTTTACGTCGTAGTCCATCGGTGATAGTTATAAGAGTCTGACGTGTGATGGCATCTTCAAGAACTATTCCTTTTTCTTTATCTTTTTCTTTATCTTTTTCTTTATCTTTTTCACCTTCTTTTTTTTCTTTCTGCGGATTAGCAGCCCATCGCAAAGCCTCCTGAAGTATTTTTCTTTGGTCTTCAGGAAGCGAGAGATAATTATGGAGATATCCCTGCAGAGCGACAAGGATATTTTCTTTCTGTTGGGTGGCATCCTCAATGTGTTCAATTTTTTGAATTTGCCCGCAGGTAGTACGAAGAGAGTGTAATTTTTCAGTCCATTCTTGCTGGTACTTGCCTATTTTTGCT
>JACPNC010000013.1 GCA_016185685.1 Candidatus Woesearchaeota archaeon
AAGGAAAAAATAATGAAGAAAATAATATTGAAGAAAAAAATAATGAAAAAGAAAGTAGCGAAAAAGAAAGTAGTAAAGACAAAACTCGCAAAGATGAGATTCTCACATTTATTAAAAGTTACCTCTATCTTGATGACAATGCTGCTGAAAGTATTTATCAATACTTTGCTGAACAGTTTTATTTTAGCGTTATTCCTTCAGATAAAAAAATAATCATTGAAAAATATACTGACCGGGGAAGATTATATGTTATTTTTCATACTTTGTTTGGTAGAAGAGTAAATGACTGTCTTTCACGAGCATTGGCTTTTGTTATCGGAAGATCCCAGCATCGTGATGTTGAAGTAGGCGTAACGGATAATGGTTTTTATCTTTCTGCAGAACAGCAGTTTAATGCTTTCCGTGCTTTTGGTTTTCTGCAAGCAGAAGATTTTCGTGCGATACTTGACCAATCCATAGACCGAAGTGAAGTTCTCCAACGAAGGTTTCGTCATTGTGCAGCGCGTTCATTAATGATTTTGCGTGATTATATGGGAAGAAGAAAAAATGCCGGTAGAATGCAGGTGGGAAGTAAAATTTTATTAAATGCAGTAAAACGAATCAGTAATGATTTTCCTATCCTTAAAGAAGCTCGTCGGGAAGTGTTAGAAGATTTAATGGATTATGAGCATGCGCAATGGATTGTTAAGGAAGTAAATGAAAAAAGAATCCAAGTAATAGAAACCGAAAATAAAATTCCTAGTCCGTTTGCTTTTAGCTTAGTTGTCGGTGGGTATAGTGATGTGATAAAAATTGAAGACAAACAGGAGTTCTTGAAAAGAATGCACCAGCAGGTATTGGCGCAGATTGCCCTTAAGCAAGGAAAGAATATGCTCCGAGATAAAAAAGCAGGAAAGAATTCAGATCCTGCAGAACAATTTTCTTACCGCCAATTTTGGGAAGAGCGGCAAAAAGAGCTTGATGAAAACAAAGATACTTTAAAAGAAAAATTAAAAATGCAGGTATGGAATCTCAAACACTTGCCTGGATTCGCTAAAGAAGAATTGATAAAATTAATTGAGTTTGGCAGTATGAGAAAAGAAGTATGGGATGAGTGTAAAGTTCATTTAGAAGACGTAGAAAATTCTTGGCCGGATGAATTGAAATTTTTTTTGTTGGAAAAAATGCGGGAAAACACACAATAAACTAGATTTAATAATCAAATAAATTCATTCTATTTTAGCTTCTTTCCATAGATAAAATCACGCTTTTCATTTTTTCCAAATTTCTCCATTTTAAATCAAGGTGCTGGCGTTGCCTAAATTCTTCATTCATTCCTTCATATATTCTCTTTAAGCGGGTTTGGTGATATCTTGCTTGTGTTTCTAACGTTTGATAGAGATTAAAAAGAGCGCGAGTATTTTGAAGAAGCGGAGTTTGAGAATTTTTTTCCTGTTTTTCAAATTCTTTACTACTTTCCAAATCTAAATCATTGTGGCTTTCTAAAAAGAGCTTCACTTTTTTCTTACTTTCTTCAGCATATCGTTCTACAAGAGTCCAACCAAGATATTGTTCTGTAGATATATTTACGTCTCTCTGGATTAAATTTGTTTTTATTCTTGTTGCTGGTTGAAGTGGAAGAAGATCAATAATTCTAAAGAGAAATTGACCCAACTCCACTGCACCATGTCTTTCCAGTTCCTGCCGAAACCATTGATAATTATGGAATGCAGAAATTCTTCTCATATAGTTATTACGGACTTGTTGGAGAGATTTAGAAAATGCATTTTGAATGTCATGGGAGAATTGTTTTGCAAGAAGTTCTGCTTTTTTTGAAGAGGTGAAATAGAGAGGAAGCGTATACCACTCATCTTTTGCAACAAGGGTGAGATCAATACTCACTAAATGTGGTTGTTTTGTTGTAATTACATAGAGCCCTTGGTGTAAAGCAAAATCTACTTTCATATATTCTTTTTTTTGCAATTCCTGTATTTTTTTTTCTAAGTTCATATTTCATTATCCTTCCTGCAGTTTATAAACCTTAGGTGTCCATTGGCCACTTTTTAGTAAGTAAATGTTTATAAAGAACAATTTTTTTATAAATTTATCCATGGTCTCTTTTGATACTGCATTGCGGTTGTTAGATACTTATAAAACATTTCCAGAAACGAGAACGCAACAAGTGGAGCTTTTACAGAGTATCGGTTATCATTATCTACGTGGCGGGGTGCATTTGAGCAGATGCAAAGATAAGCAAGTGAGAGCGGTTGCTTATCGTGTATTTAAAGATGCAGACAAAGTAGTCCTAGAAGAAGTACATTTTCTCAAGAGTCAAATAGCGAGAGAAGAGTACTGGAATTCTCTCTATGATAATTTTAATATTCCAGAAGAGCAAAGAGAAGACATTTTTCCTGCTGACTTGGAGGAGATGTTGTTGGAGTGAAATTGGTTTTAAAGTTAACTTTTCGGAGTTTAAGAAATTTTCTGCCCAACAAAAACATTATGTTTATCTCTCAGAATTTTCACTTTTATTTTCTTGCCTTCCTTGAATTCACACTGGGGAACAGAAATAGTTCTTCCTCTTGCAACAGCCAAACTAGCTCCAGGAAAACGGTCAACACAAATTAATTCTGCTTTTACTACGTCGCCTACCTGAAATGGCTTGGGTAGAGGCCGTGTTTCTTTGATATGAAAATCCTCTTTGCTTAATTTTAATTTTATGTTATGTTTTTTTTCCCATGTTTCAATACGTTGATAAAAATCATCCCAAGAGATTTCTTCCGTCTTAGCGGGCATCCTGCCTGTCTTGTATCGCAAAAAATTCTGTATACCTAAAATGGGCTGTTTTTTCAGAGTTTTAATCCAAATAATTATCTTTTCCATTTCATTTTCATTCCATCCCTGAGTGAGAACGGGAGCAACAATGGGTGTTTTTGGCATTTTTTCTGCAGCGTGTGCAATAACTTCTTTCACATGCTCGATGCTGTAACTTTTCGTTCCGGCAACTTTCTTGGCAATTTCCTTATCGATAGCATCGAGAGAAAGATTGAGCTGGAGTTTTTTAAATCTTGAAAAGCAGTCAATTTTTTCTTTATTCAGAAATGTTCCATTGGTGTCTATAGAAACAGTGTGCACATTCTCCATTCCTTCCAGATCAGCAAATAATTCTTCCATCTGGGCATACATGAATGGCTCGCCTTGTACTCCAATGTGTACTTCAATGGGCTCACCTACGAACCCAATCAATTTTTGCAATTCTTCAATCAGATAATCTTTTTCTACTACAAAATCATTTTTCTTTGATGACAAGCCTTCGGAGATGGAACAATATACGCAGTCGAGATTGCAGGAAGTTACCGGCTTAATTTCAATAATTGATGATTCACGATAAACTATCCCGAAAGCGACATTGCCAATTAAATGTATTCCAGAATTCTTATGGACATAAGTTGCTTTATTTCCGGTCAATTTTGTTTTTAGTTGGGGAAGATATTTTGCTAACAGAAAAGAAAATTTAGTTTCTGCTTTTTCCTGAGAAATGCCAGAGAAAGCGAGAGTATGTTTATCTTTTATTTTGCAAGGGGCAATACTTTCTAACTCTTTTATCGGTATCTTTGTTGAAAACGCTTGCAGGAGATCTACTGCTAAAAAGCTGTCTTTTTCCCGAAAAGCCAGAGTTTGAAAAGTAAGTTCTGCCATTATTAAAGAAAATTCTCTCTCCTTTATAAGTTTTACTCAGGAGTAGTTAAAAAAAACAACTGCCTCTCCGCGAAATTGTTTAGCTTTCTGAAGCGCCACTATCCTCGGGTCGAGCTTCTTCGGTATTAACGACGAACTGACAAAGGGGAAGCTCCATCCGGGAAATGTCAGTAACCAATAAAAACATCGGAAGCGAGAAGATAGTGGCGCTTCTTTAGGCGTAGGGCGGACAGACCTTTCAGCTCGTGCAACCAGTTATCTCTTTCCGTTAAGTTCTCTTTTACTAGTTAATCTAACGGTTGCACCTACTCAAAACGACTCCGCGTTTTGGTCGCGACTAGCGTCGCATACCAATACAGAAAACCATTGTTCTCGCTTCAAATCATGGTCCAGTCCGCCCTACGCTTCGTAAAGCTAAACAATTACCTCTCCGCCAACCCCCTCACATAAAAAATTTAAAAATAATAAAAAGAAGAATCAAAAAATAAAACAATTACTTTTTCCTATTTTTCTCATTCTCTTTCTCTCTCTCACCTTTGGTATACTCCCAACGCTACTCCATCGTCTCTTCTTCCCACGTTGTCACGCTCAATGTACATATTCACGGCAGAAGAAAACACAGCAGGGTATGATTCCGTTTGATATTCTAATTTTAACACTGCGCGAGTTTCAGATTCGTCAAGAGTGAAAATACCAAAGTAATCTCCCCCGTTATTTGCAGCATTCTCAAAAATAACACAGCGTGCATTTGGTTCATTAGTTTGACAACTGGCATCAGTAACTTCTCGCCAATCTCCTTCTAAAACTGCTGATCCACCTGCATCCTCTGCCGCAAAAAGATGTTGTTGAGGATAATTAGTTTGTCCAGGAAGAAGCGTCAACATGTCTGGAACTCCATCTTCAGCCCATGCTTTTTCTTTCAAGTACCACTCCCCTACCAAAGTTCCTGGAAATCCGGAATGCAACAACATTTTGTTGGTAAAGAATGGTTCCCAGGGATTAAAAGTTCCCAGAGATTGTCCCGCATCAAGTGAAGGCTTTACCTTGGAGTCATAAGCCACAGCAAGATCACTTTTAACATTCTCCATGAGGTAATCAAATGGTGAAACGAATACCCCCTTAACTGCTCCTGCTGACCCTTCTACTCCATCATTTCTATGCGTATCTACTAAATTAAACTCTCCATCTTGATATCCTGCAGGCATCCCCACCCTATGGGATCACCTGATTTCACCCGTTGTCCTTTAACCACTAACGGTGTAGCAATGGACATATATCCTCCAAACAAGCCGTCGCCATAAGAAACAGTAATTCTCCAAGGACTGGTTGCATCACTTGGATTATCATTTTTTACTTCTGTCACCACTCCATCTGCCCATCCCGCAATAGGGGCATCTTTTTTGATCTCTATCCACTCATGATCAAGTCCTTCAGCATGTCCGCCTTGGTGCGAACCAAAAGCCCCTATTCTTGTTAGATAAATCCTTCCTAATGCTGCTGGAAGTTGTAATCGTGTACTAGAAGCTCCAAGAGGAACTTCTTGAGTTAAACTATTATCGTCCCATGAAAAAGCGGAGACAGTAGTGAGTGTTTCCATTGTGCATGTTGTTGAGCATCCATCACCGTCAACAGTATATCCATCATCACACTGCTCACCACTTTCTTTGATTCCATTTCCACATACCGAGGTTGCATCTGCTATTCCGTCGCCATTAGCATCGCTATCACCCAAATCACAGAGGCCATCACTATCAGTATCAGTTCCATCATTACTAGTATTTAAATTTCCAGAAACACTACAATCATCACAGCTGTCTCCATCAAGATCAAGGCAGATGCCGGAGTTAATGGGATTGCTGTCTAAAGTATTCACCACCTTATCTCCGTCTTTATCATCGTCTCCTAAATCACACAAACTGTCGTTATCAGTATCAGTTCCATCATTAAGGGGATTGAATACTCCTGAAGAACAGTCATCACAACTGTCTCCATCTGTATCTGCGCAAACTGCAGCGTCGGCGGGAGCACTATCTTGTGCATCCGCAATACCATCATTATCTGCATCTACATCTGCCACCATTACTGTTGAAGTGTCTCCTGCATCGCAAAGCCCGTCTGCATCAGTATCTGTACCGTCGTTGCGAGGAGCCCAAGTTCCCGAAGAACAATCATCACAGGTATCGCTGTCACCATCTCCACAAAGATACTTGTTCAAAGGGCTTGCATCGTTGGGGTTAAGGACATAATCTCCATCCATATCTGCATCTCCCGCATTACAGAAACTATCTGCATCAGTATCTACAGTTTCATCTGGACCACAATCATCACAACTGTCTGCATCTGTGTCACCGCAAACTTGTGCGTTCAACGGAGCTGAATCATTTGTATCTAAAATCCCATCATTGTCGTCGTCTGTATCACAGAGATCGCCTTGTGCATCTCCATCAGTGTTGGTTTGTGCTGCATTTGAATCTAATGGACAATTATCTGTGCTATCTGCAATTCCATCGCTATCTGCATCAGCTACGCATTGACTATTTGCGCAAAGTTCAGTAACACTGCATACTTTACTTCCTCCCGCACAGTCATTGACATCTAACACGCCATCATTGTCGTCGTCAGTATCTCCAAGATCACAAATAGTGTCGACATCAGTATCTTGGCTTTCTGAAATCCCACAATCATCACAACTATCTCCATCAACATCGCCGCAGACCGCTGAATCAAGAGGAGAAAGATCAGAAGTGTCAAGAACACCATCATTGTCGTCGTCTGCATCACATGCATCTCCTTCTGCATCTCCATCGGTATTTACTTGATTAGCGTTGCTCGTTGAAGGACAATTATCAGCAGTATCAATCAGCCCGTCATTGTCCGTATCTTTTTTACACTCTGAAGTACACGTAGTTCCTCCATCACATTCTTCTGCTCCGTTTACAACTAAGTCCCCAAAGTAAGCGCCTTGAACTGTTTGTTGTTGACAAGAAGTTGTGCAATAAGTACAACTGCTTTGATATGCTGCAATACAACTTA
>JACPNC010000051.1 GCA_016185685.1 Candidatus Woesearchaeota archaeon
GTGTTGATCTTGTGTATGATAAAGGAAAGATGCCTTTACCAGAGAAAGTGTAAGAAATTGTGCAAGACATTGAACAAACCATGAATACACAGACAAGTTTTGGCAGATTGGGAATGCACTTGCACCTTGAATATTTAGGAGGACTTATCCAAAATGGCCAATGAAGAGAAATTAAGTCTGGAGAGATTAAGTTTGGAACGATTAGCACAGCAACTTTCACCACAAGAAACTCTTCGCTTGATTCAACAGGGAAAACTGCAGACAGGAAGAAGATATTCTCCAGAACAAGCTAAAAAATTCCTTACCGCACTTACTCCTGTAGTAGAGGAAGCTGCTTCAAAAGATACTACTTCACGTCTTCAAGCAGAAAGAGAAGGCGCATATCTGCTTCGCATTTTCAACCCAGGAGCAAACATGTTTTATGTTACTCTAGTAATCAATGGAATTCCTTTGTTTACCAAAACCCCTGAAGGAAAGCTTGATCAGTCTTTGTTGTATGAAGACGAAGATCCGCTGTTGAGGAAAATCGTAGAAGCAGGGATGCCAGAAGATGTGCAAACGTATTTTAAGAATACTCAAAAAGGTAAAGGAAAAGGAAAGAAAAAAGACAAAAATAAAACTCACCGAGTGAAAGAAAAACCCACGTTTGTATTTGATCCAAAGATTGAAAATTTCTTAATGCAATGCGGAGAAGCGTTAGTATTTGAAGCATTAGAAAATGCTTCCATTGGAGAAGTAAAAGAAACAATTTCCGGCCAGGAGTTAGAAAGCTTGTTGGACGTAAATCTTCTGCGTCAAGTACATTCGCAAGGATTTCAAGTGAGCGTACAAAGTATCGCTAATTATGTTGCCTGCAGCAGGAGAAAGATTCGAGAACTTAGAAGAATTTATGTAAGTGATTTCCTTGCAACAGAAGAGGTCACGCAGCTGGTTTCAAAATATTTGAAAACTTTTGGAGAAAAACTTCCAGAATTGCTGAGAAGAAGCCCAAATGAAGATCTGGTTTTTGTTGACGCTAAAGAACTTTATTTTTGGTTTGCAGGAGAGAGTCCAAAAATGGCAGTTCAGCATGCAGTAGATGGATTACGCGCAACTCTTTTTCAGTTATATGCTGGAAAACTTGGCAAAGATGATTATTTACGTTTCCGCGATGCCACCGCAAAATGGTTAGCATATGCTAAAGCAACAGACTATGTAAGAAGAGACAAATTCATTCAAGAAAAAATTATTTCATTATTTGATAATACAATTGATGAAAATGGAGCACACGCCCGCGCAAGAGACGTAAATTTCGAAGTTCTTAGCAGGCTTGGAAAACGCATCGTTGAAGATGAACAACAAGCTCTTCCTTTGTACTTGCGTATGACTGTCCGCGGATTATGGATGTTTAATTATTTTGGACGTGATCGCGGTGCAGAAAAAAATCCAATGAGATCAGCACATGGAGTCGATGTGGAATATGTGCAACCGTTAGTCCATTACCTTGATCGAAGACAAACCTATGATCCTTTACTTTTTGCAGCAGCAGAAAAATTAGAAAAACAAGAACTGGAAAAAGTACTTGAAGAAGGATTAGAAACGGCTGTAGGATGTGAAACATTGGGAAGAAAATTGTATACAACCATTCCACAAAAAATTCGAGAGAGGGTATTTACTGATAGGCGTAAAGGATATGAAGGAAGACCTCTTGTTGCAGATGGAACTCATTTGGGAAGAATTTTACGTGCTCATGTAGGAATTCATCGAGAGACATACCAGCAGGAATACTTGCAAAGACCACAATCACCACAATCAACACACAAGTCAAGGCGATAGAGATGTCATCGCAGAATGTTAATTCGTTGGAAATTAATTCTTTGAATGATGATGACGATGATGATTCTTTGAAGATCGATTCTTCTGATGTTGATTCTTTGGAGATTAATTCTTTGAAGATTGATTTTTCAGTACATTCTTTAGAAAATAGAATCACGGCCATTGTTGACCGTCTGGGATTTTTTCCCTCACAAGAGTTGATGCATAGAAATACTTATTTTGCTGCTCTGGTACGAGAAGCTGAAGCACGACATGGAAACTTGGAATCTTGTTACCGATCCATGGGAGGAGAACAATTTTTTCAACAAACAACTGCCAAGATTCCGTCACAAAGGCAACTGCTTGCTGCAGCAACTATCGCTGTAGACGGGGCAAGATATGGAAGAAAAAAAATTGAAATGAGTATTCCTGGATCACAAAAAACAGGAGGAGTTTTGCTGGCAGTAGACCTTCTCAGCAAAAAATATTTGCCGCAGATTGCACCAGGAAAGAGATTAAAGACACTCTATGTATGTCCTTCAGGATTAGTACCGGTGATGGAACAAGAAGCACGTAAATTTCTTCCAAAATATCGCGGCGTAAGCATCACTCAGGGAATGCGCCAAGAAGAGTTGTTACGCGCAGCAGATCCCGAAACAGACATTATTTTTTTAGGATACGAATTAAGCTTTCGCTCACATACGTTAGGCATACCGGAAGAAGCAGAAAAACAACGTACGGAAAGAGTTCTAGCGTTATATGCAGAGTTACCTACGCGGAATGCTGCGCTGGAACGTCTCGCGCGAACCGTGGGAAACGAAAGGACGGAAAAATTTGCTGCAAAAAGTCCAAGCTGGAATGATGTTATTCAAAAAGTGTTTGTTGAAGAAGCAAAGCATGAAGCTAACTCTATTATCACTCAACTTGAACAGCGTGTTTTTACACCCGAACAACCTTCTTATGTAATTTTAGGAGAAGCACATAATTTAGTAGATATGGATTCACGAAGAGCACAGGCTCTGGTTTCTTTATGGAAAAATGCGCGCTGGGGAGATTTGGAAACAGGAACGGCTTTTCGAAGCAGCATCCGCCATATGTCTTTCTTGATGCATCTCCTTGGCTTTGTGGAACATACCGAACAATATTCTTTGGTCGTAAAAGATGATCCTAAGCGTGTTCGTTCTGCTTTGCAATTATATCGGATAGAGCCAGTTATTACCGATGTGCAACAGATTGATTCTCAAATCCCTTTGCTTCAGGAACATCCATCAGTGGAATATCAACCGAGTAAGATAATTACAGAAACTTACGTTGCTTTACTTAATTCAGAGCTCTTTACCGGGGCAGAAAGAACTTATTTAGCAAGGATACTCATTGCACATCCAAAAAATCTTGATCCAGATCATTTCGACCCGCAGGAAAAAGAAATGTATCGAAAGATTCATACATTCTTTGACCAGTTTCCTCATTTGCTTCAAGGACTACGTCAGGAAAAATCATGCAGAGCAGAAGCAGCAAAGAAAATTATCGAAAGTGCTTTAGAACAGCAAGAAAAAGTCCTGGTTTTTTGTGAACATAACATAACAGAAATTTTAGAAAAAGAATTTGCCAAATATGGATGTAGAAGAATTGATCAAACCACCTCTTTAGAAATGAAAGATGGATTGGCAGATAGACATCTTGCTTTAATTGAAGCGGCAAGAAATCCAGATATAAGAGTGGTGGTAACTACACGAGGGATATTACGAGAAGGCTTAGATGCAAGAGAATTTACCACAATTATAGAATACGAGCCAACTACTTTGGAATTTCGTCGTGAGCAAAGTATTGCACGAGCTTACCGTTCAGGACAACGCAGACAAGTACAAGTGTATCAACTTCTTGCTTCAGGGTTAGGTTTGGATGAACGCATTGCTGCAGTACGAGAATGGAGACAACATATTGACCACCAAATCTATGAAGGCGATAATCCTTCAGCAGAAGAGATAGAAGCATATCTTCGCGATTTAGGAAAATTACAAGCAAATAAACTTCAAGAATTGTTGGACGTACAAGGAAGGGGATATCTTGCCACCATCTTTAACTCTTTAGTAGGTAGAGGTTCAGCAGGTTTTGCAGAAGAAATGAAGAAACAAAACCGAACCAGATTACTGCCGGTGCATTTTAATTATCGCTGGCAATATACTTATTCTGCAAACTGTGCAAGACTTCTTTGTGAGAATATTATTCCCAAGCTCGAAGAAACGCAAGGAAATTTAGAAGACATCCTCGACGGAGCATGCGGACCAGCAACTATCAGTAGGACTTTGAGAAAACCAACAACAAATGTAGATATTCTTCGCTTGCAATTAGAATTCGGAGAAGATGCCTGCCAAAAAGTAGGAATTGCCAATGGAAAGTATGTACTGGGAAGCATTCATAATTTACAATCAGTGATCCCCTTGGAAGCTACTGATGATGAAGTTTTTGATCCTCAACATTTAACAGAAAGCTACCCACGACAAGAAAAAATTCCTGACGCTTCGCAAGACTTGTATGTATGTTCATTAGGAATGTACTATCTCAACCAAGAAGAACGCGCCGAATTTTTTCAAGAAGCTAAAAGAGTACTTCGTAATGGAAAACCGTTGTTGTTGCTTATTCCTCGCTCAAAAATTGCTACCTCTTGTGAAGTGAAATTTCTTGAAGATATAGAAGCAAGTGGATTTACAATAGATAGAGATATTTCAGGAATCTACGCTGCTGCACAAGCCACTAACGTAGAAACAGGCGAGCAACAGGGGGCTTCTTCGTTTGAACCTTACGTCATCGTTGCTTATAACCAAGGAACAGTTCTTCCCATTCAAAAAGAATATTCTTTAAGTTTAGGATACGACATAATTCCAAGCATCCCTACTGAAGAGAAGCCACTTTCAGTTGCAGATCACCAGAAACCGCATGTAGTGTACTCAGGGTTTTATCGTAAAGCAGGACCACAAAAAATTCAGTCGCTTTCATTGTCGTCATTGTTTGAAGAAGTAAATGGGGGTAAAGAAGTAGATGAAAGTAAAGGGATTGAAGGAGAAAAAAGCACGGGAGAAGAAGAAAGCACCAACATTGAAGAACGAGTACGAAGACTTGCTGAAGAAAAACCAGAAGCAGTGAGAGACATGCTTAGTAAACTTTCAGACATCTTTGGAGGAAACGCATGAGCTTAGAAAGACAAGCGTTGACGGATGCAGCACTTCGACAAAGTAAGAGATTACAAGAGGCATTCCCTCAATGGAAGTATCACGAGCATTGTACCCTCTGGGGAATTTCTTATTTTTGGAATGGAACGACCATGAATTTAGAACCGCAAAGAGAAGAAGATTTTGTACCCGAACTATTACGTGCAGTTGAAAAAAATGTGGGTTTGCAAGAACCCGCATACCAAGTTTCCAAAAGAAGAGACCCAGCAATGTACCAAGTGATGTATTGTCTTGCAAATCGGGAAGGAATAGAACTGACAATGGAAGATCTTCTTCAAGAAAAATATCTTCAGATAGAACCACTTCTTACAGACAAAAAATTGCTTACTGAAGCAGTAGAAACATATGTTGTTGAAAGAAAAAGTTGCGGATTAAATGAAACTATTGATCTTGTTCATTTTTTACTATATTATCACATGCCAGAAAAAAAATTATCCCTTCATCAGTATGGATCTTTTGAACCCCTGGCAAAGAGATTAACTCTTCGCTATGGAGAAGAGAGTGCAGAAGATAAACTCTTCACACTTATTTCGAAGGACCTAGCCAAAGAAGCCTTGACTTTACATCAATATGCCTTGTATGGAAGAACTCTCGCTGTTGCTCCGGAGTTAGAGAAAGCACACCAACAGTTGGTAGGAACACCAGTAGCAAGATCAACGGTTGCTCCCAAAAAAGTAACTTCAGTGAGTATGCCGGGAAATAAGAGAGTGATTCATCACAATCATGCTCTCAATATAGATTGGGAAAATCTTCTCAAAGGAAGAAGGCAAAGAGTCACCGTAACTAAAGCTTTTAACCGTGAAGAATTGCTAAAGCAAGAAATCAAAGAAAAACTAATAAAGGATTACTTTCCTGAGATGGAAAAAGATTCACAGCGAGTAATGCAAGAACTGGAAGTAAGATATAATGCGGCTTCTGCAGCAGAGAAAAGTGTTTTTGAGGACATTTTAGAAATTTTTCAGGGTATGCAAATACTAGAAAAGTCTGAAAGTATCGCTCATGAGATGAATATTCCCGTGCGAAAGAAGGGAAAATAAAAAGAAAAAGAAAAATTTAAAAAAAAAACAATACTAAAACAAGAAGAAACGGAGGAAAAGAATGGCAACAGACATACAAAAAGAATTAGGAACAATTTTTGAACAAGTGTTTCGAGAAGTTTTTGGAAAGCTACAAGGGTATCAAAGAGTACAACAACTCTTAAAAGAAGGAAATGTCGATCAAGGATTGAAAGAACTGCGAGGAATTACCAGAAGTCACCAAAGCGCATTGCAAGATGCAGTGGAGAGAATCTTTCCAGGACAACCGTTTAAAGGGTTACAAGAAGCACTTAGCGATGGCGATTACGATACTGTGGTGCGAAGAATCGGAGAAGCCAAGCTAGGGTACGACGAAATGCAAAGAAATGTCTTTAACGGGAACACTCTCTTAGTTGCTGAGCATCTTTGTGGAAGTATTTTGAGGTATGTACCTACGCAAGGAAAAGAAAGACTTGCTGTTTTAAGTAGAGTATCTGCATGGACACATGTCGGCGGAAAAGATCAGTCCATCCCTGAAGCCACACCGGGAACAGTTGGAGTATGGCAGTCAAAAAAATATGGGAAAAACGTTGAAGTGGGAATCATTGCGGCCCATGCACCTAGAAAGTCAGGTATCGTTGCCATTTGGGGAGTACATCCTCTCGTAGACGGAGAAATAAAAGCAGAAGTAACAGGAAAAACAGAAATTTCCGACTTCTATGGTTTTAATGACAGCAGAGTTGCTGAAAGAAACCTGAGTGAAGAAAGAATGCCTTTAGAAATCTCAGGCATCCACAGAAAAAAGGTACGATTAGCAGGAGGAGAATCCTTCCTCGTGGCTGCAGGGGAAAAAGTCAATCATTCCTCTTTCCTTGGATCTTACAATCTTGTGAGGGCTTAAGTTTTTTTTCTTTAATTTTTTTTTATTTATAATTTATAAAGAAAAGCATAAAAAGAAATCATCTTTCTTCTCTTTTGTGCGGAATAGATGTTTTCGCACCATTTGGGCTCGTAGCTTAACCTGGATTGAGCAGCGCACTCCTAATGCGCAGGTTCGGGGTTCAAATCCTCGCGGGCCCGTTTTTTTTCAACATTTATTTTCCCAATACTCTATAAATTCTTGCACGGTTATATCGCTGAACCATGATGGGATACACATTAAATAAAATCTGAAGCCCCATATTTAAAAAAGCTTTTTTATATTCTTCACGAGAAATCTGGTCTATAATACTTATTGGGGATGGGATAAAACACAAAACATGTATTCCTTCAAATATTCTTGTAGAAAAATCCATCCCTCGTAAATCATTTTTACTTTTAACAAACCGGTATCCAGTTAATCTGCAGAAATAATCACCGCCAGTTGGCAGAAACTTTTTGAATGTTCTAACCCCAAGTAGCCCATATAATCTCCCGCTCTTTTCAAATGATTTTGGCGCAAAATAAGCTTCTGCTATCTTTTTGAATAAAGAAGGAGCTTGTTCTGTTTGTTGTTGGGTTATTTGCGGAGATGTTTCTTCAAAAAGTTTTTCTTCAAGAGAGTCATTGAGGTATGTCTCTCTCTCTTTCAGATTCTAAATTTTCCAGTTTCATTTTTTGACAGAACAGAGAATTATTTATAAACCTTTCTTTACCAATAAGTAGTCCTAGATTTGTAAAAATAAACAGTATACCATCACAAATCTTAAAAGCACTTTTTCATTACCGCAGGGTATGCCTTCACCCCTCATCTATCTTGCTGAAGGAAGCAGAATCTTCCTCAACAGCTGGAAACAAAGAATTCTCCCTAAAAAATATGAAGGAACTGCAGAAGAAATTTGTAAACAAATTGTTAAAGACTGCTGGAATGGAAGATATTTTCAAACATCAACAGGAAATTTTTCTCAATTTTGGACTCGAGATTTTGGCTGGTGTACACAGGGGCTTTTGAGATTAGGATACCAAAAAGAAGTACATCATACTTTGCGTTATGCAATAAATCGTTTTAAATCAGCAAAAAAAATTACTACTGCCATAACTCCTTGGGAAAAACCATTTGATTTTCCTTATCCTGCCGTTGATTCTCTGCCGTGGTTATTACATAGCATACATCTGGCAAAATTTCCAATCTATGACTTAAAAGGATTCCTGAATGCGCAAGTGGAAAAATATTTTCATAATTTTATTGATGTACAAACCGGATTAGTCAAACCAGAACTGCATGTTTCTTCTATGAAAGATCTTGCTCTGAGAAAAAGTTCTTGCTATGATAATTGCATGGTGGGCATGCTTGCACAGGATATCGCTGCATTGGAATTAAAAAATCCTTTTGAAAAATATGATTACTCTTCACTGATTCACCGTCATTTTTGGAACGGCGCATATTTTTTTGATGATTTGACAAAGAAACCATACCTCGCAGGGGATGCACAGGTATTCCCTTTTATCACAGGATTATGCAAAAATAAAGAAATGCTTGAGAAAACAATAAAGAAAGTACAAGAAGCAGGACTGGATGTTCCTTTTCCGTTGAAGTATACTGCAAAAAGAAACGATGCTTCGTTTGTGATGCAAGAACTTCTACTGTATAATTATGAAGGCAGCAGTATCTGGACACACATGGGGCCGTTATGGATAAAGTTAGTAAAAGAAGTTGACACAAAA
>JACPNC010000014.1 GCA_016185685.1 Candidatus Woesearchaeota archaeon
TGCAGAAGAAAAAAAACTTGCTGAACGTTACTTTGGAGAGGACGATGATTTTACAGTGAGTATGAAAATGTTAGCAGATGCAGGAATCAAGAACACAAGAGTGTATGTGCTGACGCCAAGGTATGTGAAAGAGCATGCACAAAAAGGCACTCTGGGGCGGGCTTCGTGGGTAGACAACTTCGGCAGCGATTCCTATGCTTACGCAGAAGATCGTATCATCGGTAACCACGGCCGCTTGCGTGGGGTACGTCGGTAGGTGCCCCCCGACTTGCCAGAGCTCGGCGATGGCTCGCTCATGTCGGGGCACGCGCCGGAAAATATGGAGAAAAAAAATGATACAACCACATCAAGCAAGGAATTGTAATAGTTCAGAAGTAGAGAATACTTTCACTGCTGATTGTGATTTTAGTGCTTTATCATTTGACCAGAGAGGACAGTTAAAAGCAAGGGCAACTGCGAGATATTCAGAGTCGTTTGGATCAGGACTGCTTCCTTTCGCTTTTTCTCTCCATAATTCATACTCTCCAGAAGGAATGATCTCAATACGCGAAAATATGAGTTCTAAAGCGAGCCGTATGTCTTTTTCCAATACTTTAGATTTTTTAACTATCTCGGGAAAATGTTTATTAAGCTCATTTTCAATAAATTCTGGAGCAACACATTCTAGTTTTGGAGAAAAAAGCAAATCATCAGTTATGCCTGATGGGGCAATAACTGCGGCAATAACAATGTTTGCATCCACCACCAATAACAAGAAGAATCAGCTCCCATATTTTTTAACATGTTTTTCATGGATGCCGGTATTGACTTTTTTTCCTAATTTCAAACTAAATTCAAGAGCCTCCTCTTCAGTTAGTTTTGATTTCGCAGAAATAGCTTTCAAAATGCGTAATTCTGTAACTCGTTGCCGAATCGCTTCTCGCGCTACTGCTGACCAATCAATAATTTTAAACTGTTCCACGTTCCGTTTCAAATCTTCAGGGATAGTTATTGCCAATGTTGCCATATCTAAACAAGAATCAACCCATTTATTTAAACCTTTCGCAGGATAAATCAATAGGTGAAAAACAATGAATCAACAATTTAATCTTATAGAAAGAATTGAACGGTTATCTGGAGCTTATGCTTCTGCAAGAAGAGAATTAGAAGCGCATCCGCAATATCGGCAATTGCAGGAAATGACTCAAACAGAATTGCCTGCCGATCTTGCTCAGATGATTCAGCAGTATGAAACGGCTCGCAAAGGTTTGGAAGGGGAAAGAATTGTTATTTCTTCAATTGTAAAATTGAAAGAAACGGCGAGAACAAACTCTATTGACCTTAGTCCCGCAGATAACGGCAGTAAAAAATTACCGGAAGATTGGTTTGATTATTGGGAAAAAGATTCTTCCAATCGGATTATGGCATCAGCAGGAGATTTATATCAAGCATGGAAGCAGATGAAAAAAAATGATGAAACAGGAAATTCAGAAGAAAAAAAACCCACTCGTACTCTTTTTGCTAGTTTTAGCGATGATTTTAACTGGCCTGGAAAGAATAATTATTTAATTGGAGGAACAAGAATAGAATATCAGCCAGAAAATCTTAATGCTACTGTTACCCAACATTATCGCTGTAAACGAAAAGAATTGGTTAAAACAACTTCTCTGGAAATAGAAGAATATCTTGGTGTCCCTATTACTAAAGTTGCTTCTCAGGAAAAAGGACTGCGTTACTTACAGGTATTTTTTGACACTGAAGATAATGCGGAAACTATCATGCAAACGCTGGAGTTTATCAGTGAGAAAGCTAGAAGTGAGATTAAAATATGGAGCGCTCCGGTTACAGATAAAAGATATTCTGATACGCGGAAGAAGTTTCCAAACCGGGCGGCCGGCTTCGACTACGACGGTGTCAGCTTCCATGTCATCGGCAACGACATTTATAACGCTGGTCGTTCTCGTGGGGTGGCGGTGGAGTAAGGCTGCGAAGCAGCGCGCCAAAAAATTGGCTAGAGAAAATATTAAATACTACTTTCTTTTCTTTTACAGTTCCTGGCTGCTGCCAGGGCCACACGTCCATGCATTACGATAATCTCTCTAGAAGATTATCATTAAATTCAGCAGAAACACAGAGTAAACTCTGTTGAAAACGTGAATCTGCAGTGCTCTTGTTAAATGTCATGGACTAAACAGCGGGGGCGGCTGGCTTCAACTATAACAATGACAACTTCCATGTCAACGGCAACACAAGAAATTAAACAACGATTTAATTTCTGTGCAGAAATGAAGTAGTTTCTTCATTTCTTGCAACATCAATAACCAAGGTCGTTCTCGTGGAATGACCCTCAGTAGCCAGGAATTATATTCAAGACAAACCTCACTTTCACCTTCTGTTATGAAAACCTATCGCAATCTCTATCAAAAGATATGTAGCTACGAAAATCTTTTCTTGGCGTTCAGGAAAGCAAGGAAAGGCAAAACACTTCTTCCTTATGTTATTGCTTTTGAACAGCATCTTGATGATAATTTGCTTGAACTCAGAACAGAATTACTGCTGCACAGTTATCGCCCAAGACCATTAAAGAGCTTCATTCTGAGAGACCCAAAAACAAGAACCATCAGCGTCAGTGAATTTAGAGATAGGATTGTTCATCATGCTATTTGTAATATCATTGAACCATTCTTTGAGAAAACATTTATTTATGATTCTTATGCCAACAGGAAAAGGAAAGGCACTTTAGCAGCTATTGAACGCTTAGAAAGTTTTGCAGAGAAAGTAAGCAAGAACAATACCATAGTTCAGAAGATACAGAAGAAGAATTGTGTTCGTGGCTTCTGCCTGAAGGCGGATATCAAAAAATATTTTGATACTGTTGACCATAAGAAATTGATGGAAATCCTTCGCGAGAAAATCAAAGATAAAGAACTTCTCTTTCTTGTAAGTACAATTTTACAGAACTATTCTACAATGGAAAGTAAGGGCATGCCTCTGGGCAATCTCACCTCGCAATTTTTTGCAAATGTCTACCTGAATGAGTTAGATCAATTTGTGAAACACCAGCTGAAAGCAAAATATTATCTTCGTTACGTTGATGATTTTGTTATTCTTGATAATGATGCAGAGAAACTGCAAAAGTATCGGTTGAAAATAGACGCTTTTCTGCAAAATGTTCTCTTCTTAAGTTTGCATGAGAATAAATCTAAGATATTCCCTCTTAGCAGAGGGATACTTTTTCTGGGCATGCGTGTGTTTCCCCATCATCGGCGTTTAAGAAAGAAAAGTCTTGGTAGAGTGTATCTGAAATTAGCTATGTATGGGAAGGAATATCTTGAGAAAAAGAGAACTTACGATTCCATCTACGACTTTCTTGAAGGGTGGATTGCATATGCCAAACAGGCGAATACCTACAAGCTCAGAAAGAGAATGTTGCAAAAATTTGAAGAGAAATTCTCTAGTGAAATTTCTACGAAAGAAGTTAACAGGCATTTACCCAGAAAAAGATGATTTGAGTCAATTATACCACTCATTCTTTCTTTTTCCCCGATAAGTCTGTTGGATGTTTTCTCCTATCATCTGGGTGAGCGATGCCGCGCGAGCGGCCTGTTCTGATAAAGAATAGGTTCCTTCTTCTACTGCTTGCATGCGTCCCTGCACAGCTGCGGTAAAATATTCTGCCTTCCGTTCGTCTGCCTGTGAGACATATCCTTTCTCTTCAATAGACTTTCTTAATGCAGAAGCTTCCTGATATAATTCTCCCAGAGGTTTGGTGCTCTGTACACCATACGCTACAGCTCCGCCCAAAGGTGATCTTGAAGAGATGCGATACTGCATTTCTGCTGTTGGTCTTTCTGCTGTTCCTGGAGGAAGATTTTTTCCTTCTTTTACAATGGTTTCTTCAAGAATTTCGTATTTTCTTTTCTGGTCTGTTTCTCTTCCTGTATTTTGTTTTTGTTCTTTTTCTTGATTTTCTGCTCTTTCTGTCTTTTTTTCATGGATGTTTTTTAAAGCCTTGACCATGTTCTTGCCTTCCTGACTTAACCCTTCTAATTCTTCTGCAGCAATTTCTTCTATGGGTATTCTTTCTTTTCTCTTTCCGCGTTCTGAGAGTTCTTGTTCAGCTTCGCGAATTATATTTTTGATGAGAGCAATTTCTTTTTCAATTTCATTTTGATTTTCTTTTTTTTTCCCTAAGCTTTTTTCTTCTGAGTTTTTTTCTTTAACTCCTTCCTTTTCTTTAATTAATTCTTTTTCTAACTTTAAGAGAAGTCCTTTTGTTTCTTTGATGCGTTCTTCTGCTGAGAGCTTGAGAAGAGCTTGATGTTTTGAGGTCATTTTTCTGATTAATGTAAAGAAGTTTAAATAACTTTATTAACTTTCAACCATTTATTTTGCTCATGGACATTGAGCTGGATTTAGGTCAATCATTGGAAGAAAATGCCGGACATTATTTTGATGCCGCCAAGAAAGCTAAAAAAAAGCTTGCTGGAGCAGAGAAAGCTCTTCTAGAAAGTAAGAAGAAACTTAAAGATTTATTAGAGCAAGAGACGCAATTTCTGCAGCAAGAAGAAGAAAATCAACTGCAGAAGCAGCAGCAGCGTAAACGAGAATGGTATGAAAAATTCCATTGGTTTATTTCTTCAGAAGGTTTTTTGTGTATCGGGGGTAAAGATGCAACTTCTGGGACATACGCAAGTAGAGGTTTTTTACATCAAGCCAGAACAAGTTTCTAAAGAAGCAAAAGCGGGAGAATATTTAACGAAAGGAAGTTTTATGATTTATGGAAAGAAAACTAGTGCCTTTCCTCAGTTAAAGTATGCTGTTGGTTTGATTCCTAATTCAGAAAGGCAATCAGAGCAAATTATCGGCGGGCCCGAGGCGGCAGTGGAAAAGAAAACTAAAAATTATATTCTTATCATCCCTTCAGCTGGAAATGAAAAGAAGAGTGACATAGCGAAAAAAATAAAAGCTAAGCTGAAAGGAGGAGACTTGGATGAGATTATGGAATTTGTGCCAACGGGAGGGGGAGAGATAGGCAAATGAATGCTCGGCAAAAAAGAGTTCAGAGTCTGATTGATTCTTACAATGAGAATTTCAATAAATATTTGCATAGTATTGCTAACACTTTAACTGCATTGAAAGAGGGAAAACCTACTGCCTCTTGGTTAAAAAGAACTAAAGAAAAATATCAAAAAGTTTTAACTTTCTATGACCTTCTCTTGGAAAGAGGAAAAAATACGAAATTAGAGATCCTACGAAAAAAATTACCTGCTGAATTTGCAGTAGAACAGTTGATGATGGAAGAAGGTGATTTTAAGAGGATTGAACAAGAAGCAGACGCTATTGCTTTTATGCTTGCAGATTCTTTAAATGAGTGGAAAAATATCTTTGGATTAGAGCCGAGTAAGGAAACTACTTACTTAAGAACTCGTTAAAAATCCTGTCCGGGCAATCCTTTGTTGTATACTAAAAATCCATAGA
>JACPNC010000064.1 GCA_016185685.1 Candidatus Woesearchaeota archaeon
ATAATAGCGCTGATAACTTCAGCATAGGATAAGAAAGAAACAGTACTTGCTTTTAGTCTCTTTAAGGCAGAAAAAAAGAATACAAACCCCACCAGCCCTATAAGAGCACCATAAACTATGCCTATACTCGCCTGAGATATTGTTGGTAAGGGCTTGTTGATTAAGATAAAAGGGATAAAGATAAGAGAACCGATAATATTTTGGTAGAAAATAGTTTCATATTTGGAGTATTTTTCTGATTCTTTTTTGAAGATGATAACAGTAAAAGCATAGATTACTGCTGAAAATAACATGGCTGTCATTCCTATAAAATTCTTATCTGAAAAGGAAAATTCTTTATTAAAGTAGATTAAAGCGGTTCCCATGAGAGCAAGGAATAATAAGAAAAATGTTCTTTTAGATACTTTTTCTTTAAGAAATAAAATGCCAAAAACAGTAGTAAAAACTGGCCAAGTATACAGAACAATTATTGCATTCCCTATTGAAGCGAATGTGAATCCAACCGTATAGAGGTAAACTCTTCCGGCATTAAGTGTTGAGGCGAGGAGAATTAATTTGTTGTTTCCCTGAAAAAGTTCAATTTTTTTAATTATAAAGAACAGCAGGAGAATTAAAGTGGGTATTGCGAGTCGAAAGAAAGTGACGGTTGTAGAGGGTAGATTAAGATATTTGACGAAGATACCACTGGATCCCCAGATAATGCCGGCGAGTATTGTTTCGAGATAAGGATTTAAAGCCATGTCGAATCCTATCCTTTCCCTTCACTCCCAAATAACTTAATTCTTTCCTCAGCAATTTTCTGTATCGCTTCCCGTGCTGGAGCTAAAATCTGCCGGGGATCAAAGTCTTTAGGATGTTCTGCTAATGCTTTTCGCACACCGGCATCAAAAGCAAGACGTAAATCCGTATCGGTGTTTATTTTGCAAATCCCTAATTTAATCGCTTCACGAATTTGTGCATCAGGAACGCCAGAAACTCCTGATAATTGTGCACCATATTTCTCTGCCTCTTTAATTAGAGATAAAGAAACACCTGAGGCACCATGCAGAACGAGAGGAACTTTAACTTTCTTTTTTATTTCCTTCAGTAAATCAATGCGCAGATATGCTGTATCTGAAAATTTGTACGCACCATGAGATGTTCCGATAGCTACTGCAAGAAAATCGCATCCTGTTTTCTTGACAAATTCTGCTGCCTGTTGAGGATCGGTATAAAGAATTTTTCTTGCCGAAACCAAATCTTCAGCTCCACCGATGGTTCCTAGCTCGGCTTCTACAGAAACACCTTTCCTATGCGCCCACTGCACCACTTTTTTGGTCAGTTTCACATTTTCTTCAAAAGGCAAATGGCTGCCGTCAAACATTACTGATGAATAGCCAAGATTAATCGCTTTTTTAATCACTCTCAAATCTCTTCCGTGGTCTAAATGCAGTGCGATGGGAATTTTTGCTTTCTTTGCGGCAGTTTGTGCTAAGCAAACTAAATAATCCATTCCCGCATACTGTATTGCTCCTTCAGAAGTTGAAAGAATTACGGGTGCTTTCAGTTTTTCTGCCGCAGCGACAATACCCTGTAAAATTTCCAAATTATTGATGTTAAAATGTCCAATTGCATACTTTCCACGTTGGGCTTTTTGAAGTAATTGTTTTGTGTTTGCAAAGGCCATCTTTCCTAACCTCTACGTACTACTACTTTTATTTTATACTTTTTCATCCCTTCCTTTCCTTCTTTTTCCGTCAATAATTTATATTTCGCGCCAAAATGCTGCAATACGCCCAGCGCATTAACTTGTCCCATACGAAGAGCATCAGCAAACGAGCATTTCTTAATGATCCCTGCAAGTAATCCTGCTGTAAAAGCATCTCCTGCTCCGGTAGTATCTTTTATTTTTACATCAGGCGGGATTAAAGAGTATTGTTTTCCTTCGTGTAAAGCATATAATGTTCTTGGGCCATCGGTAATGACTACTGTTTCTGGTCCTTGTTTCTGAAGTAATTTTAATAGCACTGCTGAAACTGCTTTTTTTCCTGCGATTGCCTGCGCTTCTTCTTTGTTTAAAACCAGCAAAGTTGTTGCTTGCAGAAGTAGATCCAAATGTTTTTTTCCTGTTTGTGTAAGATACAGTGAAGGATTGAGAAGTAATTTTACTTTATGTTTCTTGGCAAATGATACTATCTTCTGTGTGAGAAAAAAAGCATGACCCGTTAAACTTGCGAGATAAATCCATTCCATCTGCTTCGGGGCATTTTTCCAGTCAGAGGAAGTTAATTCTTGCGAAGCGCCTTTATGCGCAAAGATAATCCGATCTTTTTCTTGTGCAAAAGAAAGCACTGTAGAAGAATCTGTATTTTTTCTGCTTCTAGTTTTACAGACATTCTGTACGCCAAAAGCGCGTAATTCTTTCTCTACGATATTCGCTGCGTGGTCATTTCCTAATTTTGTAAGAATTTTTGTTTTTATGCCTAATTTTGTTAATGCTGCTCCTGCATTGGTTGCTCCTCCGCCGGAAAATGTAGCCAGTTCTAATGTTTTAATCTTATCTCCTACGTGTACGGAAGAAAATGGTTGCTCTATCGTCAAAAAATGATCTACTGTGGCTGAACCGATACATAAAACTTGATACTTCTGCATGGAATGTAAGTGCCTCTTTTTTTATTTTTTTTCCTGTTCCTACTTATTTCTTTTCTTATCTGCTTTTAGGAAAGTAAGTACCTCTTTCTTAAATTTCTCAAAATCACCAAGACGATGCACTGAATTTTCATACACAATATGGTTTTCAATTTCAACATATTTATGAATCAGAACATTTCTAAATTTTTTCATCTCTTTCAATTTTAAAGCTGTTAATTTGGAAAGAATTTTTTCATTTTCCAGCTTGTCAAAAAGACTCTCTTCTTCTGTTGGCAATCCAAGCTTCAGGTCTTTCACCAGCAACTGGCAAGTATCAATACAAGCTTCAATCGCTAATTGCAAAGTCCTTTCACAGAATCTTCTTTTTTCAATGTTTCCCTGATAAGAACTAAACTTTTCCGGTATGCGTTGCTGAAGTTCTTTAAGATACTGCCCCAAAGCATCAAGAAGAGATAATATCCTTTCCCTATCCATGAGCAACCGCCTCGAGGTAGTTTTCATAAATTGGCTTAAAGTGTTCAAATTCTCGCTCTGTTGAAAAAAATAGGTCATAGAGAAGGTTTTCGGCACGACAATACACAAACTTTGCATCTTGAAATACTCTCTTACGAAGATAGAGAGGAAGCTGCTGGAAAATCTGGACGTCGTATTTCTCCTGTTCTTGAGTATACGCAAGCTTTTTCTTTGAAATTTCTAATGGAGAGTAACTTCCTGACATTAAAAAAATACAGACATCTACATCTCTAAATGATTCGCCGCGGGCATAACAAAGAGGATTCAATCCGCAGCAAAATCTTATGCTCTTCTTACTTTTGCCATACTGCTTATTTTTGGTAGTGTTGCTTTTCTCCCTAATCCAAGCGGAGACCCCCAGGTTGAAGACGTGGAAGAATTCATTACGGGGGAGCCAGTTGTTGGTTTTGCAGCTTTGCCAGCAGGAGCTCAACAATTATCTCAACAACTTTTGCTCACAAACCGGTATACTTTTCCTTTTCTTTCCAGCCATCCTCTCGACAGAGATACTTCGGTAAAAAAATTGATTATTGTAGTGCATGGAAGCGGAAGAAATGCCGAAGGATATTTTAGGTCAGCAGTTTCCGCTGCGCCGCAGGGAACCGTAGTTTTTGCTTATTGGTCGCAGTCGGGATGGAAAAAAGGCGACCTTTCAGAAATTCCTTCTACCTCTAGATATAGTTCCTATGAAATGGTTGATCGCTTGATTGATTTAGGAGTACGACACTATCCCCGATTAGAAAAAATAATGGTCATCGGCCATTCTGCTGGCGGGCAGTTCGTACATAGATACGCAGGAGGAAGCCAAAGAGAAGCCTCATTAAAAAATATTGATTTTACTTACGTTGTCGCTAATCCTTCATCGTACTTGTATTTGAATCCCCTCCGCTGGAACAAAAAAGTGCAGGCGTTTATGCCGGGAAATAAAGGAGAATGCAGAGATTTTAATCTTTATCACAAAGGGTTGGAAGAACTTAACCAATACATGCGCAGTACGGGAGGCAAGAACATCAAATCGAATCTGGTAAAGAGAAATGTGGTATATTTGCTCGGCAGTGAAGATGACGATCCGCAGGCAGAACAATTAGATCAATCCTGCGCGGCGATGCAGCAGGGCGAGAACCGCTTAGAGCGGGGAAATCTTTTCGTGCAGTATCTTGACACTTACTTTTCCAAGCATACCAGCAGAAAAGTAATTGCTCAAGGAGTCGGCCATTCTTCCTTTGGAATTTTTAATTCTCCGGAAGGGAAAGCAGTGTTAGCGGAGTGAGAGAGATAAATTAAACTTTCTTAAGAAATCAATTCCAACAATCTTTTTTTTACTTCTGTTACGTCCCTGCCCTTCTTTGGCAGCCAAGCTAGTGTTCTCAAAAGCTGTAAAAATTCCATAAATCTCTGGTAATCGTTATCAAAATAATCACTGCTGTAATGCTCGTTATACCCTCTCCAGAATGCTTCTTTTTGTCCAGCAGTCTTCATCCAGCGGAGAGGTTTTGTTAAACCTAACCCTTTCACTTTCTTTCCAAATCCTCCTTCATCGACATAGTACACTCTTCCCTCTTTATACATTAAGTTTGGCAATCCCGCATCGTGAAATTCCAACACCACATCTAGCTGAAGTTTTTTTCGATGATTTTTATAGAATAATTGCACTTTTGCTAAGTTCTCCTCGTCTAAAATCCCTGCTTTTTTAATTTCCCTAAACCTTCCTGCATACCACTTCCCTACTTTTTTATGGGGATCCAATTCCTCCAATGCATGCGCCTCACCCATTATCTTGCCTACTTTGTAGCAAATTTCAGGAGAAATATTTTCCATATCTTGAAAAAGCTCTCCATCCATCCATTCAAAAAGAAGGTAATACCTATCTCTTCCGTAAAACCGAGGGAAGTAACGAGGAAGCCTGCGTACATGCGCTTCAATTTCTTTTGCTTTCTCTTCATTTTCACATCTTCTTAGTTTGTATTTTTTTCCTATTGCATCGATGATTTGAAAAGATTCACCAGAAATGGCAGCTTTACTCTCTAAAGAGATGATTTGTTTTATTTGAAGTGAAGGAGCAAAGGGACGTTCTTGTTTAATGAGTTCGATAAGGTCCATCTTTTTTCTTTTTTAACACCGATACACGCTTCTATATCCCCAAAACACCGACCAATTGTTCTTTTCTTCATTTAACACATTCAAATTGAAAGAAGACAAGTCGTCAAAATGAAGTCCTAATTTTAAAGGTTTTGCACTGTTTTTGGTGATAAGCACATGTACTCGTTGTTTCACTTTTTCCTCCTCTTTTTCTGTTGAAGAAGCATACCTCAGATCAAAGCCATCTTTTCTCAACTTCTGGATTAATTTCTTTACCGGGTAGATCTTGCTTTTTTTGTAGATGATGAATCTAGGTGTTGCAAAGTCCAAAAAGTCAGGAATTTCTCCTGCTCTTGCATCAATATTGAGAAGAGCTTTCCCGCCAAGCTTTAAAGTTCTCCAGACTTCTTGCAAAAGCAAATCTTTTCGCGCTACGTACTGGATGGAAACTTGGCTAATAACTAGGTCAAAATAATTTTTTGGAAATTTAAGTTCTTGGGCGTCGTAGAAATGAATCTGTGGCAAAGAAATTTTCTTCAGCTCAGAAGGCGTGAAAATGCCATAATGCCGTGCTGTTTTTGGTAAACTTCTCTGTCCTTGCATTGCCGCCCACGGCTTTCGGTTAATTCCATGAAGTTCAATATCGGGAAAGAGTTTTCGCAATTCCATGAGCACTCTTCCTTCTCCGCAACCGATTTCCAGCACGCGCACGTTTTTTTGTTGAGAAAGTGCTTTCTGGATGGTTTTTTGTACAATATATTTTCCAAATTTTTTATTAAAATCAACTAAGCTCCTGCTCCTGGAAAAATGTCCGCGTTTTGGGCCTGCCACGATTTTAGATGTCATTCAAATTCCTCCATCTTTCAGTCCGTACATCCTATGCTTTTTATCAATTAATATCTTTACATCCGGGTTTACTTTTTCATAACACGCATACGTAAATGGCAAAAAAGGCTCAACAAACTTCTCTACCTCTCTTTTACTCATGCCACTTCCTTTCTTTTGCTTCAATTCTTTCTCTTGCTGTAAACGCCATTGCAGATGTAACGAGGAAGAATTTGGTTGGAGCATGATAAAATGATCAATATATTTCCACAATGGTTGATACTCATTGACAAATTGCAACACTATCTTGGCGTGTTTGAGCGAGGGGTCTAATTTCTTCAAATTAATTTTTTCTTTTTTACAAATCCTTTGAAGTTCTTCAAAACTTATTACCGGCAATCCTAAACACCATCCTTCAAACAAAACAAAATCTTGTTTCTGTGTAATCTTCCGGAACCCAATACTATCTCCTGCTCCTTGATGCAAAGATTTGTCAAAGAGGGGAATTTCTATCTGTTTTCCTTGTCTTAACTTTTCCAAAACTTTTTTTAATAATTTTACTTGATGTGTTCCTGGCAAGCCACGGGAGATCTGATAAAACGGATTTTTTGAATATTTCTTTGCCAATAGTTCACGCTCTTTCCATGAAGTATAAAAATCGTCAATGGAAAAAGAAGTTACAGTATATCCTGCTTTGCTGAGGACTTCCTGCAGAACATTTACAAGTGTAGTTTTCCCCGTTCCCTGTCCGCCTTGAATGCCGATGATAATGGTCTTCTCTGGCTGATGCCACTGATGAAATTTCTTCAGCAGGGGAATAAGAATTTCTTGTTCCTCTTTTTTAGTGTACATCATCTCTCATACGCCTTTGCTTTTTCTGTAAAACTTTCTATCTGCGATGCAGTCTTCCCTGGAAAAGCTTCAAATTTTATTTTCCTTGGTTCAAGCAGCTGCACCAGTACCACTCCCGTAACTGATGAAGAAGGCTGCGTTGCAGTCACTTTAGCAAAATGCTGGCGATCCCAGAATGTTCCCATATCGGTAAGATACTCATAGCTGATCAGTTCATATTTGACAAGACCACTGGAAAGGTCAACTTTGGATGGATCTGGGGCATTGCCTACTACTCCAAACTGCTTCGCTTCTCCAGCAAAATCACCTATTGAAACTACAAGAGTACTTGGTACAAGACCATCATAGGCAAAGGCAAGATGCGTACTCCAATATCCTAGTAAGCGCTGATATTCCTTTTTTCCTTCGTATCCATTTGTGCCTATCTCAAACCAATTACCTACCAGTTTTCCATCGATATCATAATCAATCTTGCCTCCGCGAGGTTCTTCTTGTCGTACATTCTTTTTCAAAAGTTGGCTTTTAATTGGTTCAGCAAAGTGAGCAAACATATCAACCGTATGTATCTTGAACGGCTCAATTTCATAATGTTCTGGAATTATAAAGCCATCTAGTGTGACTTCCTCGTTATGCACGGAAAAATCAAATCCCGGTGCTTTGCCCAATACTTCACCCGCTTCCACTGCAACAATTTCTTTCTCTTTGAATGCTTGCTGCAATTTTTCTGAAAGCTGATTGACATGGATGTAAATGGTGTAAAATGAACAGGTATGATGAATAATGAGGCGATAGTCGCCCAAACTACTGGAAGCATATTCTTGCGGCATACTCTGTATTTCTATCAGCCCAGCAGCAGGAGCCAAAACATTTCTAAATTGAGAAGGGTCTTCCCGCTTGCTTCCTGCCTTCCAGCTGCTTGCTGCATAATAGCCATGATCAATAGGGGTCACGTGCCCGCCAATCATGAGGCCGATGGGCTGGATAGTTTCAATGTCTTCTAAATACATAGGGGGAGAAGTGAAAACGACAGTTCCTGTGCCACTGCAAGTTTTTAAGTTCTGGTGTTCTGAAGCATCTTTTTCAGGAAGAACTTCCTCTTGAGGAGAAAGGAAATATTTCTTACAAAATTCATTTTCATACTTTCCTCGGCAGTACTTTTCGCAGATTTCTTGGTTATTCTGGCAGAATTCTTTACAGTTTTGTTCTCCTGAACAGAGAGCATCTAGACCATATTGTTCTGTTGAGGGTTCGGAAGATTTTTCCAGAGGGTATGGTTCTGAAGGAATTTCTGAGGAAGGAAATATTTTTTCAGAAAATTCTTGCGGTTTACAGGCAAATAGGAAGAGAAGGGTGAGGATTAGGAAGGGGATAAATATTTTTTTGGACATGGGAATAGTAAAGATGAAATGGTTAATAAAGATTGGGTAGAAAGGGCACAGTTCGAAAAGTGAGTGATATTACCAAAAACGGGGACATGCCAGAGCTCGCCAAACGAGCGATGGCTCGCTCATGTCCCCGCCAGCATCAGTAGGTGAGCGAAGAACAATGATTGCTTGCAAAAAATTATTGGTTTGCTTAACCAATGATTGCCTCTTATTTTCTAATTACAAACATCGATAAGCAAACTAAGCTCACGATGCAGGCGGCGTTTTTTGAGCGCTAGCAGGTC
>JACPNC010000065.1 GCA_016185685.1 Candidatus Woesearchaeota archaeon
ACTCGTGCAACCTCTTTTTCAATACTTTACGCAAAACAGTTTTGTTAATCCAAAGGTTGCATCTACCAATACGGTAAATCATTGTTCTCGTCTCAAATATTGGCAAAGCCAGCCCTCTGCTTCAAAAAGCTAAATAATTACCATCAAAATGCAGCAGCAAGAATTGATGAAGTCACTTATCCTAACTTTTTCTCTGCCCTGGTCCTAATATCTCCTTTCATAAGATATTTCTGACAAATAAATCCAAGTCTGGTGACCATGGCAACCATATCTTTTTCCAAATCGCTAAGATGAAGACAGTATTCCTCTCCAGTGGCCAGAGGAACAGAACGTTCTTCCAAAGAGGTAGATGCGTGGAGATGCCAGCCTTTATGCCTGGAATCTAACAACACTGGTTTGACAACAATTTCGGTAATGAAATATCTTCCGTTAATTTTTTCATTGGTACGATAGAGCGTAGAGCCATCATATAAATCTTCTTTATGATAACTATCCGGCATAGGAAGTGCTTTTTGTAATTGAGTGATATCGACAAACTGTTGTTGCGCAAAGTAACTTCCCCTACCATTTTGCAAGTGTTTTAACGCAGACAACATTTTTCTTTCATCGTAATCAACACTTTTTGTGATTTGTTCTTCATCCCAGATGTATCCTAAGTTTATGAGCATTTCATGCAATTCGTCATCTTTATTTTCTCTTACGCTCTTTTGAGAAGGAGTAAGATAATCTATTAACGTTTCCAACAAGTGATAAGCGCGTTCTGCCCGTTCTCTTGTCAAAGGAAGAATTTCTTTCTTCATCCCTCCCCGTTCAACATGTGAAACTGAATCTAAGCCTTTTACCAAAGTAAAGAGATACTCAACTGTCGGCTGTGAGGATTTCTTTACTTTTGCACGAAGACTGTTCTGAGGAGCTTTCATTTCTCGAAGATAAGCAGCATTTTTAAGTACTTCAATTTCACAAAGATCAGCAGTAGGATCAAAAGGAGATTGCAGGTGAGCATCCAAAGAGAAAGGAAGGTTACGAATGAGCATTGGATTTTTAAGGCAATGAGGTATTTAAAAATTACTTTTTAAAAATTGACCAAAACAGCAACAGATAAAACAACATTTAAAAACCCAAGTAGAATCCCTCTTTTTATGCCTCACGCCCTTTCTGCTTGGAATCTTGCAAATATTCAACCAAAAAATATTAATGCTGCATTGCAAGAGATCGAAGAAAAAACTGTAGAAATAGAAAAAGAAAAGTCATTACTTACCGCACAGATTTCTCCAGTAAAATTTCTTGCTTTTGTGAAAAAACTGGAAGAATTAAGAACATTTTCAGCAAAACTTTCTTGTTACGTAGAATTACGATGCGCAGAAAATTCCTCAGACCAACAGGCAGCAGCAGACCGTTCAAAAGTGGAAACAGCATTGACTAAAACAGGGAACAGATTATTATTCTTTGGTTTTTGGTTTAAAGATCTTCCAGAACAGAAAGCACAAGAACTTATCAACGCCTCAGGAGCATACAAGTATCATTTTCAACAACTCAGAAAATTAAAGCCGTACACTTTGCAAGAAAATGAAGAAAAAATTATCAACATTAAAGATACTACAGGAGTCTCTGCATTAAATTCTGTGTACAACACATTAACTACGCAGTTTACTTATCTCTTTCAGGGAAAAGAACTAACACAAGAAGAATTATTAAAATTTGCCAGAAGTCCAAAACCACAGGAAAGAAAAGCAATGTATCAACTTCTGTTGAGCACGTATAAAAAACAAAAAGATGTCATCGGCGAGATTTACAAAACCATCATAAATGACTGGCGGGAAGAAAATGTAAATTTGCGAAAGTATAAGAGTCCTATCAATGTACGTAACATCAGTCATGATCTTCCAGATGAGGCCGTAGAAGCACTGCTACGGGTGTGTGAAAAAAATCAATCGATTTTTCATACTTTTTTTGAACTAAAGCGAAAGAAATTAGGATTAAAGAAACTGACCAGATTTGATCTTTATGCGCCACTTTCTTCAGCAAAGGAGAAGAGATTATCTTATGATGAAGGTATGAAATTAGTTTTAGAAGCATATGGACAATTTTCTCCGCAGTTTCAAAAAGAGGCAATCGCTATTATTGATGCAAAGCACATTCATTCTCAAGTGCAAAAAAATAAACAGACCGGTGCATTCTGCTGCAGTGTGACTGCAAAATTACCGCCCTTTTGTCTTTGGAGTTACACGGGAACGATGCGGGACGTTTCTACCGTCGCTCATGAGTTAGGCCACGGAGTACATCATCAGCTGGCAAGAAATAATACGGAATTTACTTGCCATGCCTGTCTGCCCCTCGCAGAAACAGCTTCTATTTTTGGAGAGATGCTTTTGACAGAAAATTTACTTAAGAAATATCCAGCAGAAGCGCAAGAATTACTCTTCTTTAAATTAGACGATATTTATGCTTCGATCATTAGACAAGCAGGTTTTGTACGTTTTGAAGAGAAAGCACATAAAATGATGGAAGAAGGAAAGACCATTGAAGAAATGAGCGCAGCGTATCTAGCAGATTTGCGCAAACAGCTTGGCCCTAAAGTAGAAGTAGACGATCTTTTCGCTTACGAATGGGCATACATCCCCCACATTTTCCATACCCCTTTTTACTGTTATGCGTATGCGTTTGGTAATCTTTTAACTCTTGCACTCTACGAAAAATACAGAAAAGAAGGACAGAAGATGGTGCCAAAAATTTTAGAGATGCTCGCTGCAGGAGGAAGTAAAAGCCCAGTTGAGATAACAAAAGCAGTGGGAGTAGATATTACTTCTGAAGCATTTTGGCAGCAAGGGTTTGAAGTGATTAAAGAGATGGTAAGAAAGGCGGAGTAGAAGAAAAGAGGGGTATTTTTTTAGAAAAGTAAGAGTTTGTTATTTAAAGTATTTTCTGAAGAAACAAGCCGCTGAAGCTTTTCCGATACCTGCGAGAAAATACTTTTTGATACTCTTCCTATCTTTTTTATTATTAATGCTTTTTCTATCTTCGCAATATTTTCTACTTTTACACAACAATCTTCAAAAAGCTTCCCTTCCGACACTTCTTTTTTTGGAAGCATCACGTTATGAAATTCTTTAGAAATGTTTGAATCTTTAGAAATGTTTGAAGTGACACAACATACAATAAGATCCTGTGAATGGGCATTAAATTGATTATTACTCACCACCAACACGGGTCTTACCTTTTTCCCAGAAAGATCAGAATAAGGAAAGGGCATTAACAAGATCTCCCCCTGACGAAACTCTAAAGATAATTGCTCCATGTTTCCTCGTCTTTTGCATTATCCCAGGTCTTTGCAAAGGCTCGCTCTCCTAAAGAAATCCACTGTTTTCGTTCTTGCAGTTCTTTAAAATTCTTTAGAAATTCTGTTTCACTTTCCAGAATAAGTTTGTGATCTTCCTGAATAAGAACGAGTCGCATACCTTCTTCTATATCTAGCTCTTCTCGAATACGTTCGGGAATGACAATCTGTCCTCGTGAGGAAACAGTAATGGTTTCTATCATGATAAGAACAGTAAGAATGAACTTATTTATAAACTTTACTCTTGGAAATTACACCTCACCAACATACTTACCTGATATTTTTCAGGTAGGTTTCAAATTACTTTCTGAAACAGAAGTTGAGGAACTTACGGACATCGCATACCATCATAGACAGAAGAATAATTCTAATTTTACAGTTGGAAATAGTGTCTATGAAAGAAATTTTAATACTCTGGCCCGTGTAATAATTTCACCAAAAAAAGAAGTTTTTCTAGTGAGTTTACAAGAGCTTGCACCGAAGTTGGTGAAAAAGGTGTGTGAGAAAATCCTGAAGCAAAGCATATAAAATACACCACCTCCACGAGAATTAATGAGCATTTCCATAGAACATACCATCACACTTTCTGATCCCGCAGTGAGATGGAAATATGCAAATAGTTTTGCAGATGTTCGTTTCGGTCAAGTACTGGAAGATTTAGACTTAATTACTGCACGCATTGCTTGGCAGTATGCAGAAGGCCCAGTAGTTACTGCTGCTCTTGAACAACTTGATTTTGTACATCCCATCAATATGGAAAAAAATCTGCTTTGCAAAGCCGCTTTAAATATGGTGGGAAAAAGTTCTCTAGAAGTAGGCGTACGATTAGAAAATGAGGGAAATCATATTGCTTCCGCTTATTTTACTTTTGTTGCAGTGGATGAAAAAGGAAAAACCAGGCGGGTGAAATCTTATGTTCCACAAATCGAGGAAGAAATCAGAAGAGAAAATGCGGCAAGGCAAAGAAAAGAACAATATCAACAAAAAAATTTACAAGAAGAACGACATTTTTTTGATGAAGAGCTGGAGCTTCTTGCACAAGCAAAAAAATCTTCAGGCACATACATGTACCGCGGAGCAAATATTATGTCCATGTATCCACAGCAGACTAATCCTCACCATACTATTTTCGGCGGCCACTTAATGCATTTGGGTTTAGAATTAGCCGCAGATAGCATCTACGAATACTCTGGACAACGTGCAGTGTTAGCATCCATTAACAGAATTAATTTTCTGCGTCCCGTGCCCATTGGCGCTCTGCTAAAAATGCATCACACTGTTTGTTATGTAGGAAACACTTCAGCACAAGTAGAAATACTATTTGAAGAACTACACGGCAAGAATCCTCAACCGATTACTAACTCATGTTATTTTGCTTTTGTCAGCGTAGATGAGCAGTTTAAGCCTAAACAAATGCCGAAGGTAATTCCAGCGACACCACAGGAAGAAAAAAAGTTTGTTGAAGGATATAGAAGGTACAAGCACCATAAAGAAAGACGTGGGAACTGAAAAGTTAAGAAATTTCTTCTCGGATAATATTTTTTTCTCCATCAAAATCTCTGTCAAAAGAAACAATCACAGAAATAGCATTTCTTTTCATAACTGCGAGATGTAATCGGTCATTAATTCCCATATTTGGAAAACTTTTCATGGCTTGAAAAAAGTCATCCTGAAAGATATCAAATACTTTTATCGCCCCCATGATTCCCCTCAAGTAATCGAAAGTATGCACTATTCTTTTCTTTTGGAGTTTGTGATACACTTCTGCGAGCACTAAAACCGATGTGCAATGTTCTTCCCGATTTAATGATTCTGTAAATTCTCTTACTTTTTCATTGCTCCACCGTTCTATAAAAATATTTGCATCAATAAATTTCATCATGAGTGGTATCTTTATTCATAAAAATCGTCCCGAATAGCCTCTTCGCGTGTAAATGTGATTTTCTTCCTTTTTATTTCTTCATCAATTTCTCTAAATTCTTCTTCTAAACTCATTTGTTTCAATGGCATGATAATGATGGTATTGCTTTTTTTTTCAATAAGCACTTTGGAGTCTGCTTCTATTCCAAGTTCTTCTCTCCATGATCTGGGAAGAAAAATATTTCCGCTTTGAGTTATATGTGCAAGGGGCATTGTATCTTAGATATTATATCTTATATTTAAATGTTGCGATAGGAAATATAAAATTTAAGCAAAAAACATACCGTAATTGTTTAGCTTTCAGAAGTTAGGCAAAATCATCTTGGCCATTCGCTCGGTTTGCTTTCAGATAATCTTGCTATATAATAAGAAAATTTGTTAATCAATGAAGCAAAGCAATAATTTTATGCAAGCAATCTTTGTTCCATCTTTAGGCCATGACGACGATTTTGCTTCAAGAAGCTAAACAATTACAACATACCAGAGGTTTTAAAAATAAGGTTGAAAATAAGAAGAAAAAAACACGGGAGGAAAAAATAGTGACTGTTTCTTTATCTTCCCTTTTTTTCTTTCTGCAAAGATTCATACAGAGCATGATTTAATCCAGCAACAAATTGATCAACGTCAAGTTCCATAGCTCTCAGATTATCTGCAGTGAGAGGTGACATAGTCATTGAAAAAAATTGGCCACTTCCAGTATACCTCACCAAATGAAAACCATCTCGCGCAAGCTCTAAGGTTTCTGTTCCTCCACGACCTAAAATTTCATCAGTAAGGGGTTTGCTGTAAATTTTCAAACGAGCTACACCGTGCTGTTGCAAGTACCCTCTCAGCAAAGAATCGTGCTGTACCAATACCATCGCTTCCTCTAAAGTGTTTACTTGTGGTTCGTATCCCGTAGACGTAACTTTTTCTTTCAGTGTGTTTCTATTTTCTTTTGTCAGCAGATACGTCATTTTCTTTTCTCCCTACAACAAATGCAACCCATACGCTACAAACAGTGGCGCAAAGACTAAAGCAAAGGTATTCATTACTTTAATCAAGGCATTCAATGCAGGACCAGCAGTATCTTTAAATGGATCTCCAACAGTATCCCCAACAACTGCGGCTTTATGCGCATCAGAACCTTTGCCGCCATGCACGCCAGATTCAATATACTTTTTGGCATTATCCCATGCGGCTCCGGCATTGGACATGAATAAAGCCATCAACAGTCCTGAGAGAATCACACCAATGAGTAGTCCGCCTAAAGCTTGGATACCCAAGAGAAGACCAACTACGAGTGGAGCAGCCACAGCAATAACCGCAGGAAGAATCATGGAACGAAGAGCCGCTTTGGTAACAATGTCAACACATTTACCATATTCTGGTTTTGCTTTTCCTTCCATCAGGCCTTTAATCTCTTTAAATTGCCGTCGTACTTCTACTACAATTCCATGCGCAGCATTGCCAACTGCAGTCATACATAACGCAGAAAAAACAAATGGCAGTAATGCTCCGATGAACAATCCGGCAAGAACAGCAGGATGACTTAAAACAAAAACAACCGGACTTTCTAATAAACCATTTACTTCCTCCGTAAATGCAGCAAATAATGCAAGCGCGCCAAGCGCAGCAGAACCAATCGCATATCCTTTCGTGACTGCTTTAGTAGTATTTCCCACAGCATCAAGCGCATCTGTAACATGACGGACTTTTTTATCTAAGCCCGCCATTTCTGCAATACCGCCAGCATTATCAGTGATTGG
>JACPNC010000066.1 GCA_016185685.1 Candidatus Woesearchaeota archaeon
AGGAGAAAGTAATCTTGTTTTTGGCGCAAGTAAAGGCGAGGATGTAGAAATGACACGACGGTTTTTTAACAAGCATCTGAAGCTTATGGCTGAGAAAAGGATTAAACAAAAAATAATTTATAATGAAGATGCGCGAGGAAATATTCCAGAGCAGACCAAGTACCCACACTTGTTTAAAGCGAGGTATTTGAAAAATACTACTCCTTCTGAAATTAACGTTTGGGCGGACAAAGTGATGATAGTTATCCTGAGAAAAGAACCCACAGTAATTTTAGTGAGCGACCAAACAGTAGCAGATTCTTTTAGGGAATACTTTAAGGTGATGTGGGTGTTGGCAAGAGAATAACTTTTAGTAGCTTTTTTTCTCAGAAACATTTATATATCAATTGATATATTAGAAGAAAATGCCGGAATTATTAATGGAAAACCCTTATGTACGCTCCCCTACTTTAGATACAGTGCTAATGGTAGAAAGAAGTATTGAAGAAAATAGCGGAGAGTACAACCGAACAGAATTGTGGAAACATCTCCCAAGGAAGGTAATGTGGCAAACTTTTTTAGTAATTTTAGATTACCTTGAGAATATTAATAAAATTGCTTTTGATAAAGAAGGAAAAATTGCTTATATCTGGAATCCTAAACTTACTAAATTACTTCGGCAAAGGAAGGAGATTTTATGATGATTAAAGCTTCAAAAGTGGTCTTCATTTCTGAAGAACTAGAAAAAGATTTTCATATGCTTAAAGAGGATGATCCTATAAAGAAAGCAATGAAAAGAGCAATTAATGACTTGCGAGAAAATGCTTTCACTGGCATCCAAATCCCAAAGAGACTTATGCCAAAAGAGTATGTACAAAAGTATGGAATAAATAACCTCTGGAAGTATGACTTACCAAGAGGATGGAGATTGCTCTACACTGTAACTACTGATAATGAAGTTGAACTCATCTCGGCAATTTTAGAGTGGTTTGATCATAAAAATTATGAACGAAAGTTTGGATATTAAAACCATGAAACTCCCCACTCAACCCATTTTCCCCAGCGTCATGGCTCAGAATCAGGAAGAATTGAGTTCTCTGCTCAAAAAACTCTCCGGTGTAGCAGAAATACTCCATCTTGATATTGCAGATGGCAAAGCAGTGCCTAATACTTCTTTATGGTTTCCTTTCAAGCTGTCCAAAAAATTCGCTTACAACGCTCATCTCATGATACAAAAGCCAGAGAAATGGATTGAAAAATACGGCAAACAAGTGGATCTCTGTATCGTTCAGCGGGAAGAGATTGATGATCCAAACGAATACATAGAATTTTGCAAAAAAAAGAAAAAAGCAGTTGCCTTTGCCCTCAAACCAGAAACACCAATCGCTTCACTTAAACCTTTTTTGCAGGACATTGACTACGTGTTAGTTCTCACCGTACATCCTGGTTTTTATGGAGCAGAATATTTACCAGAACAACTGCAGAAAGTGCGGGAGTTAAAAAAAACAAATCCAAAAGTAAAAATTATCGTTGATGGAGGCATGACTCTTGAAACTATTGGAGATACTGCTAAAGCAGGAACAGATTATTTTATTTCTGGCTCTTTTGTGAGTAAAAGCGATGAGCCAAAAAAAGCATATAAGAAATTAGGGGAGGTGTTGAAGAGTATTTCTTAAAGCGTATAAAATGAGAGGTAATGTTTAAAAACACACTCCAAAATATAGTTCTTTATGGCTAAAAAACAACCAGAAAGAGAAGAAGACGCATCTGAGGAAACGATAACTTCAGGAGAACAAGCAACTTTAGAAGAAGTAGAAATGCCGGCTCTTGTAGAAGCCGTAGAAGTTGCAGAAGAAAAATCTGCGCAGGAAAAAGAAAAAACTCAAGATAAAAGTACAGAAGAAAAGAAGCCAAAACGTCCTCCCGTGAAAGGTATTCTTGCGGAAACCCGCGTGATTACAGAAAGTTCTGATGACGCAAGAGAATTTTATAATCAATCTCGATTCGGCAGTCTTACAGAGAATGGAAAAGTAGAACTTTCCCTATTAGAAGGATTGTATTTAATGGAAAAAAATCGCTTGGAAGTTCATAATGAATCAGGAAAAAAAGTTCTGGCATTTGAAGATTATGTAAAGAAAGCCAAAAAAGTTGAGCCAAATTTCTGGATTCGCTACTGTGTGTTTAAAGACATGCGCAACCGAGGGTACATCATAAAAACTGCTTTAAAATTTGGTGCTGATTTTCGGGTGTATGATCGCGGTGTTAAACCAGGAGAAGACCATGCCAAATGGATCGTATTTCCCGTGCATGAAGCGAGCGTATTTACGTGGCACGAATTTTCTGCCAAGAATAGGGTAGCGCACAGCACTAAGAAACGCTTATTGATGGCAATTGTAGATGATGAAAATGATGTGACCTTCTATGAAGTGAGATGGATGAGGCCGTAGAAGTAGAGAATCTTTAGCTTTTTGACACAAGAAAACCATATAAACTCATTTCTTTACTCATAAGAGCCATGCAAGATAAAATCCTTCAATTTTTACGTATCTCTGGCCCGACTTTGCCCACCAAAGTAGCTAAGCACCTTAATACCCAATTGTTACTTGCATCAGCAGGATTAGCAGATCTCTCTTCTCAAGGAAAAATAAAAGTGTCTAAACTTAAAATAGGCGGGTCACCTTTGTATTATCTTCCCGGACAGGAAGAACGCCTCTATCAATTTGCAGCGGGCAACGTAGATCCAAAAGATTTTAGGGTTTTGGAATGGCTGCAGCAGGAGAAAGTATTACGCGAGTCTTCGTTAGATTTACTTTCCAAAGTAGCTTTACGCCATCTGCCCGATTTTGCTCTTCCTTTGCAAGTGGGTTTTGAAGGAAACAGCGAGTTGTTTTGGAAATGGCATCTTTTGTCAGAAGAAGAAACTAGAGGAAAAATTCAGAATTTACTGGTGCCACAGAAAGAAATTTCGCAAGAAGAAGTTGGAGAAGAAATCCAATTACCCATACCGGAAGAACAAGAACAAACACATCCAGAAAATAATTTCCAGGCAGCAGCAGCATCTTTGTTTCAAAAAAGATTAGTTGAAGAAAAAGAAAAAAATGAAATAGATAGAGAAAGAGAAGTTAAAAAAGAAAGATTCTCTGAAGAAGAAAAAATAGAAAAAATTCAAAAAAATAGAGAATTCTCAGAAGAAGATAAAACAGAAGAAAATAAAACAGAAAAAGTAAGAAAGAAGAGGATTGTAGTTGAAGAAGAGTTTCTCCCTGCAGTGGAAATTCTATTTAAGCACCTAAAAATTCTTCCAGAACAAAAAGAAATTGTCAGAAAAAACGCAGAACTCAACTTTTTGATACAAGTTCCTTCCGTTGTCGGCTCATTAAAATATTTTTGCAAAGCAAAACAAAAGAAACGCTGTGATGAGAAAGACCTCTCAGCAGCGTATATGGAAGCACAGATAAAGAAACTACCGTTGCTTTTTTTGTACACGGAAGAACTATCCAAGAAAGCAGAAGAAATGATGAAGTCAGGAGCTTTTGAGAATGTAATTGTGAGAAAAGTGGAGAACTAAAAATGGGCCTATTATTCAAAGATTTAGTAGTAAAAAAAGAAATTTCTCTAGATGATCTGCGGGGAAAAATCCTTGCTATTGACAGTTACAATATGCTTTATCAATTTCTTACCACTATCAGAGCTGCTGATGGTGCTTTGTTGACAAACAGCAAGGGAAAAGTAACATCGCATCTGATAGGTTTATTCAGCAGAACGACGGCTTTAATGGAAGCAGGAATCAAATTAGTTTTTGTTTTTGACGGAAAACCTCCGGCAATCAAGCAGAGAACGTGGGAAAAACGCGCGGCAGTAAAAGAAGAAGCTGCGCAAAAATTTGCCATTGCGGAAGAGGAGGGGCAGATTTCTGAGATGAGGAAATTTGCTTCAAGAACAGCAGTATTAACAAAAGAGATGCGAGACGATGCACAAAAGACCATTACAGCACTCGGTTTGCCTATCGTTCAAGCTCCTTCCGAAGGAGAAGCACAGGCAGCGCATCTCGTAAAAAAAGGAGATGCATTTGCAGTAGTCTCACAAGATTATGATAATTTAGTTTTTGGAGCTCCACTACTTATCAGGAATCTTTCCATTTCCGGAAAAAGAAAAAAAACAGGAAAATTTGCGTATGAAACAGTTAAACCTGAATTAATCGTGCTTAGAGACGTGCTTGCCCATCTTCATCTCACCCTCGATCAGCTCACTGCCCTTGCCATGTTAGTGGGAACAGATTATAATCCAGGAGGTGTTCCCGGTATTGGACCAAAAAAAGGTCTTAAGTGGGTTCAAGACCGCGGAGGAGATTTAGAAAAATTATTTTTTCAAGTTCGCTGGAAAGAGAAGTACCCTGACTTATCATGGAAAGAAGTTTTTGATACTATCAGAAATATGGCCGTAACTGACGATTATACTTTATCCTGGAAAAAAATAAATGAAGCAGAATTGAAAAAAATACTTATTCAGGAATTTGAATTTGGAGAAGAACGTGTGCTTGGTAAATTGGAAAAATTAAAAGAACTGCAAAAAGAAAGCGCACAGAAAGGACTGAAAGGATTTTTTTGATGATAAAAATACTGGTGGCATCAGAAAAAAGATATAAAAAATAAACACGGAAATCCTGAAACTCGCTATCCCAACCGCAGCAAGCTGCGGGGTATTACGCGAGTTTCCGGGCGGATTTCCGGTTATTACTCGCTGAACCGTTGCAAGCAACGGGGTATTGACCCAGCGAGTAATAAATCCAAGAAAAAAATTAATTTAAAAAAAGAATTTTTGAAAATCTTACTTAATTAGCGCTTTAATCTCTTCGTTGCTTAATTTTTTGAACTTTTTAGTTTTAACTTCAATGTATGCCACATCAACGCGCTCCACATTAAAATTCTCCTTCAAAAAATCTTTCATGGCTTCAACGCCCAGCTTCATGCCCTCAGTAACATTCATATTGGGTTTGTATTTTTTCTCCAAAATAGCTTCCACTTCTACTTCCCCTTCCCCGATAGCTACTGCTTTATACTGCCAATATAAACCATAGGGTTCGGTTAAAAAAAGTTTCACTGAACCGTCGTCTTCTACTCCGCCCACAATCATGGAGACGCCAAACGGTCTTAAGCCAGCAGATTGCGTGCACACTTGCATTAAATCAGCCATCTCTTTGACTATAGTTAAAACATCAATTTTGGAATCATAAGTTACGCTGTGCTGCTGTGCCCTTAGTTGAGTACGATCAACAAGAATGCGCGCATCAGCAATAAGACCCGCGGCAGTTGCTCCGATATGATCATCTATACGAAACATCTTTTCAATAGCTTCTGGCACTACTAACTTGCTGACGATCCTTTTATCAGTAACGAAAACAACGCCATCTTTACACGCAAGTCCCATCGCCGTTGGACCTTGTTTTACCGTCTTTTTGGCATATTCTACCTGCAGAAGTCTCCCGTCAGGAGAAAACATAGTAATGGAGCGATCATACCCCATCTTATCAATCATTTGTTTTTGTTGGTTCATCGTGCACCTCGCTTAATTTTTTGATAGTCCCAGATATTCTTCTGGAACGAAGAATCACTGACATGCTTTTAATACTTTTTATGAGTATCAATGCAGATTTTACTTCATCAACAGCTGTGTGATTAACTTTAAGAATAAAGTGGTTGTTTTTATATCTTTCCCCAAGTAACATCGGTCCTGCTTTTGCAACACCTAATTCTCCAAGAAAACGGATCAGGAAAAGAAAACTGTTCTTTTGCAATGATTTCAAAGAGAATATATCTCTTCTTTTGACGAAGTGAAGGAAGGAGATGCATAAAAGAAGAAAAGAGGGAAATGGTTTTAAATGTTTTTCTTTTTTTTAGAATATAAAACAAAAAGCGAACATCGTGAGCTTTTTGCTCACTCAACAAACTCTTCTGCGTCGGTATGTTCTTCTTTGTCTGATCCTTCAGCTCCTTCTTCGCCCAATCCTGCGGCTAAACCTGCTGCTCCGCCAAGAATTCCCGGATCATTAGTATACACTTTATTACTTTGGACCAATTCAATCTTGCCAAATTTTCCGGCAGATACTTGTTTTTCTCCTTTATATTCAGAACACCAGCCATTCTGCAGACGAATTTTATCGCCCACACTGACTTTTTCTACATCATCA
>JACPNC010000062.1 GCA_016185685.1 Candidatus Woesearchaeota archaeon
GATTGAACATTGAAATAGAAATGGTCGATGTATAATTGTGCGACTATCCTGAAGGCTCGAAAATTACAAAAAATTTTCGCAAGCCTGAAGGATTGAACATTGAAATAGAAATGGTCGATGTATGAGCCCCGAGGGTTCAGAAAATTTATTTCTCTTTATCTTTTTTAAACAAAGGCAAAACTTCCTCAATAATCCGTTCACGGTGTTTTTCTAAAGTATGGTATACCCTTAGTGGCTTCAAAGAAGCTTCTTGACACACATCTCGTACCGTTTCTGCAAGAAGCGCATCTAAATTAATTTCTTTCTTCGCTGCAAGAAGTTTTTGTCCAGCTTTGACAAATCTTCTAAGAGTTAAATATTTATCTGCGCCCTCTTTAGTTTCATCAACTTCCCGAAAATCAGGATGATATCTTTTTCTCATGCGTACTCCTTCTGAAAACTGAGAGCCGTATTCATGGACAACTATTCCTTCACAAGAACCATGAGAGAGTCTGCTTCGGTGAAGAAGAGATGATGCTAATTGGTCGCTTAAATTACCGTGATGAAGAAGAGGTACAAATGGCAATTTTTCATCCAAATGAAGTAAATCTATCCACACTTGGCTTTCTGTGGGGTGGAGAAATGTATTTCCTTCAGCATTATAGATTCCGATAAGATGCATTTTATCCATGTGTGGATGATCATAAGTTATATGTCCTGATCCGTAATGGGTAAATTCACCGAAGAGGACGAGTTCTTCTGGAAGATCGTACAATGAAGTATCTACTGCTAATTTGTTAAATACAAAATCTCGAAAAGCATCAAAATAATATCTCCTTGCGCCGCCAATAGGGCCGCCTCTACTCCAAGGAACAAGGTGTTGTCCTTCTTTTCTTAAAGAAACATTGGCGCCATCTATTTTTTCAAAGACAAAAACATCTCCATGAGTAATATTTTCTCCATTATACACCTCTTTAATTGAAGGAAATTTAAAAGTGTTCATTTTTTTCCCTCACTTTTATGTAAGTCATAATTTCTTACATTCAGGGGTTTAATATATTGTGCTAACCCTACTCCTTCAGGGAAGTCAAATAATTTTTCAAGTGTCAAAAGTACGTGTGCATCTGATGAAAGCACTATTCCTTTTGGACAGTTGGTGAATCTTCTTTTTCCCGTAGCCGCATTTTGCTCAAATTGATATTCTCCAAAAATGCCTAACATCACTCCAAAATCAATAACGCTCCAATCTTCAGAGGAAATGGGATCTTGTTCTGCTTTTTTTCCCACAAAGAGTGCATAATGGCTTCTACGGGCAGTGTATCTCACGGTGTCTATTCTTTCTTCTTGCTTACGACGGAAATCTTGCAAAGCCGTAGGGCACGAGGAATATCTTTGTAATTTTTCAAACGTGGTCACGGAAATTTCCGGTCTTCCTCCCCGAATACATTCATGATGGGCTACTAATTCCTGTTTAATTGGTTCAGTGACTATAAATTCCATTCCCCTCGCAGTATGTGATAATTCTTCAAGAAACAGGTGTGAGCGAAGTAATCCGTATCTTTTCTGAAAAGCTTGTTCAAGATCAATCACTGCGCTGGTGTCTAGAACTAGATAGGGGGACATTCCTAAATCTGAAACTGATTCATAATATCTTTGCAGGAAGTGAAAAAGGTTAGGTTTTTCTTGTGCCATGTGTATCTTCTTTTTAAGGGCAATTTATAAATGTTTCGGTGGATTAGTACTATCGAGTAGTGTCTTGTTTTGCTAGAGGGAATCACGGCGAGACACACATAATCTTTTAAACGAGGTTAATCTTTTATTGCTTTGAGTACATTCATGCCACCGTCGCATAACTCGGTAGTGCGGCAGTCTCGAAATTCAACAAGAGAACTGCTCCCTTCGGGGATTGTCGGTTCAAAAGAAAAATTCAAATACGGGATTTTTCGGAATTTCCGACCGGTGGCGTTTTTTTATTCCGAAGAAATAATTAAAATATTACAAAAAAAGAAAAAATGTTTAAGGAGTAGGTAAGAGCGTATACTCTTTCAGGAACGGTTGTAATTCTTCCGGTTCACTTCCTTTAGCCCACTGGCGGGTAAGGTCAGAAGAACGTTCATTGTATTGCCCTGCTAACATATTAAATTGAGATACATACCCCCGTAAAACTGATTCTTTTCTAGCTAATTCTTCACGAGCATCAAAAGGCCAGTCTGCACGAGGAAGATCTTTAAAATCTTGCCTATATGCGGTGATTTCTCCTTCTGTTGAATCGATTTGAGCTTTAACTTGATCTAATCTTGCTGATTGTCCTTTAAACCAACGATAATTTTCTAAAGCATAATCCGGAGTGGCGATTCTTCTAGTTTGTTCCGTCCCACTTACACACTGACGATATATTAAACCCCCACCAATGCTTGCACCAACAATCCCAGCACAAATTGCACCTGCAATTGCAAGTCCTCTGATATCATCATCGATTGCCATTTTATTGCACCTCTACTTCTAAACTATTAGATACTTTTTTCTTTGCCTTGAGAGCTTCTTCTGCTCTTTTTCCCCGTTCTAATTCTTGGCGATCAATATCTCGCACATTTAAAATGGGTTTTTCTATTTTTAGTGGGGCATTACTCACTACATACTTACCATTCCATTGAAAATATTGACCTTCAGGAGTAAACCAGTAAACATAGGCATCAGATTCCCCATACGTGCCATCAGCGCCCATTATTTCGTTAGTGCAATATGCTTCTCCTGCAACATAGCCGATATTACAGGTAGCGCCAGAATTATAAATAGTTCCTGTCTTAGGCTCCAGACGTTTTCCTGAAGAAGACGCTTTTCCAACTACGGGAGAACTCAAAACCACTGTTCCTACATCACTTAAAGCATAAAACCACATGATTTGAGTGGGATCGTTTGCTAACGCCAACCGTTTATTGATGTTATCCCTTTCTACTGAATGTTCAATTATCACTGCTTCTTGATTTTGATTCATTTGCCGCACTCTGTCACTTACACCACCGCAACTCTCTGCTGAAGTTAATAAAAAATATCCTCCCAGCAATGCCGCTGTTGATAATTTGTTCAAGTAATTCATTTTAAACCCTCCATTTATTTTTTTAGTCATCTACTTTTTTGGTTAAAGTTCTCTATACTGTTTAAGCTTTATTTTTAACATTTGTGCAACAATTTTTGAGATGTATTCCCTCACCAGTATACCAATCAGTAACATTTATATACTTGTAGTGCTTTCCTAACAAGATAGACATAACATACAAATTAGTCAAAGGAATTATTTTCCTTTTTACGGGGGCTCCGAGACCCTGCTCGCAAGAGCAGGTGATTCTACCACCCTCACCCCTCTCCTGGAGCCCCGTTTTTTCTTTTATACTAGAAAGAATTAGGTTTCGAACCAAATTCTTTCGGTATACGCTAGGAAACAAAGTTTCCGGCGCACCAGAAACCTCCTGGTTTCTCAGTGTACCAAAATCCATATATTTATGTTCGGAATCTATGGATTTTTAGTATAGAAAAGTAAGAATTATCTTGTTGCATAAACTTCTTAAACTCAATTTCTTCGGAAAAAGAAAAACAAGATGGAGGAAATATCATGTCAAAAAAAGAAACTTTAGAATATACATTTACTGGTAAGGGCACTTCCGTAGACACTGCCATAAAGGATTTGTATGCTTCTGCAGAACAACAAGCATCAAAGGAAGGACGGGAGCTTCCTCGGGATTTTAGAGATCAGCCTGTGCAGTACGCTGTAGCTGTTCAGTTAGATAAGAAAGGAAGATTTTTCTGGGGAGAGCAAAATCATAGATATGAAGAAGCATTTACCTCTGCTTTGCTTGCTGCTGGCGTAGAGCAATGGCCTCAGGAACTTGATCGGCACAATCTGCAGGTAAGAGCCAAAGGAACATATCAATTAGAGAACAAGGTTACTAAAAAAGGCCAGCCTTCTGGAGCGGCTCCTTCCATTCGGGTAAAAGGAGACATTACCGAACTGTTTTAAGTCAAGTAAGCAGAAATCTCTATTATTAATAATTTTTTTATTTTTTTTCTTCATCGTAATCTTCATCGTAAAAGTGAATGATGGATGTTCTTACTACTGCAAAAAACATGACACCACACCCTTTTCCAGGCCTCATGAAGCGCGAGAAAAAAATATTCCGGAAGATAATTGCACTACTGTCATTCCGTGGTTCTACCTTTTTTTAGAACAATTCAACTTTTCTACACAAATTATCCAATTTGTCAACTTTAGAACCATTTTAGAAGGAGATAAAGAGAAAGGGAAAGAAAAACCACCCACGGGGTCTCATTTTGCTCTGCTGGTGGAAACCGGAAGAAAACATCCGTATTTACTTGACCCTTTTCATGATCTTTGCAATCCTATTCTGGAGAAGAAAGAATACTCACTGCGTTTCGGAAAAAATGGAGAACGTGCTTCAGGGATACGTACTTATGAGTCTTGCATTTCTTACTCTCCGGAAGAATTTGCGGCCATGATGAATCGCTTGCATGAGCCTGCGGCTTCTCTGGATATGCTCGTAGCAGGACAAAAAGTGTTTAGTAAACGAGAAGTCCAAAAAGTAGATTGTGACCTGATGCTCTACTATCTTGAACAATCAAAAACGGTTCTTACTCGTCTGTACATCCCACAACAGGGCATTCAACAGAAAGCTATCTATTGTTCCCAATCTTTCAATGAAAAAGGTGTTTCTACGCAAACAAAGTATCGTTTAGTATATGCAAAAAAAGCGTATTGGACAAGTTTAGAAGACGAAAAAGTAATTGCTGAACTTGAGATATCCAAAGCAAAAGAAATTAAAAAAATACGCCAAAAAATAGCTCAAGAACATAAAGGAGAACGGCTGGGGATTCTTCTTCATCGCCAGCAAAAGCAACAGAAAGAAACACTCTTTGACCTAGTACATGAACTCTGGGAAGAACTTACCGTACAAGACCAAGAAAAAATACGGCCGGCCGTGCTTGCCAGAACTCTGTATGAATGTACTAAGCCCAGAAAAGAATACCTTTTCAGCGAAGAAGAGCACGACCAACATCTTCACGAAATTATAAAAAAAGAAATGGAATTGTCTACTTCACTTAAACCTCACGAAGATGCTTTCTATCTTCACGGATGGAAACTAGAAAAACTTCCTCGGAATGAATACCTCCACAGAAAAAGAATAGTAAAGAAAATTAAAAAAGAAAAACAAGATCTCGTTGAAGAAATTGATGCTCTCAATTTCTCGCGCAAACTTAAGAAAGATGCATATATAAGCGCGCGGGATAAAGCCCTCTTTGCAAAAACCTTAGAAGGAAAAACTGTAGAACAACTTGAAGCAGAAGTACGGCGGCAGAATTTACCTTTCTTGTTAGGGTATGCGGCAATGGTTACTGATTTCTTTCCTTTCCTCTTTGAAGCAAGAGACGATTTAGAACTACGCTTGTTTCAACCCTCCTTACGGGAAAAATTTCTTGCTCGTTACTCACACAACTCATAAATTTGTCCCATAGTTAAAGCAAAATTCAATCCGGGAACTAACCGATGCGTCATCGGCTCGCTGGTTTCTCCTTGGCGGAGAGTTATGACGTATTCATCAGTAATCTTTCCCGGTTCTCGTTTGCTGATAAGCAAAGGAACTCTCGCTCGTTCACCTTCGCAATGCGAAGGAACTCCTTTAAGCACATCCCATTGCAATGCGCCAACCGCAGTATAACTTCCTCTTCCTGGTTTTACCGTATAAGCTTCACCATCGCTGGTAGAAATTTTTAAAGAATAATAATTGCACATTTTTTCACAATTAGAACTTCCATGGTAAACGCTTGACAGCAATCCGCAAGTGCCATCAATGCAATATTCCCCTGCAGGACATTGTAAATTATCAGTACATTTTTCTGTCACTTTTTCTACTTCTTTTTCTGTAATATCACAGACGGTATCTTGGTTTGCATCAGTACAACAGGTGTCTCCTTCGGGAGTAGGAATCTGCGGAGGGGTGCATTGTACATTGTAAGTAACTTCTCCTGCTTCACCTCCAACTTTGCCGCCTACTAATTGTTCTGTAGAAATTGCTTGTCCGACAATTTCCCGTAAAAATAAGAAAATTCCACCTATTAGGAGAAGTACTACCAGAGAGATAAGCATAATGCGTTGTTTATCAGATGCAGATTGCTGTCTTGGTAATTGTTTTTGTGATTCTTTTTGAGATACTTTTTGTTCACCTTTCTTTTCTTTGTATTTCTGGTAATTATTTTGCACCGCAATTTTATACAATCTGCGAATATCCATCTCGCCCCATCCAGTTTTTTGCAGACTTTCTTTGATATGGAAAAATTTCTTTCCTGCTTTTAAGTGTGCAGTGATATATGCGACTACTTCTTTTTCTTCTTTCTGTAATTGTATTTGTATTGAGGGCTTTTTCTTCACTATAACAATAACTGCCGTAACTCCTGCAACGAGAACAATGAGGAAGAAAATAAAAATCGTTGTTGAAGAAATTCCTGAAACTCCTTCTTCAGATGATGTTACTTCTTGCAGTTCGCCTTGTTCACCCGCAACTGCTTGTCCTGCAATGGTTTTTTTAGAACTTTTTGATTCAGAAGGAGATTTCGCTGCTGAAAGAGATTTTGCTGTTTCTTTTTCTGAGGAGGTTCCTTCTTTTGTCGGCGTTTCTGGTGTGCTTATTTTCATTGCCTGAAAAAGTTTTTCCAGTTGCCTATTCAAATGTTGAACTTCATTGGTTAAGAGATTTAGTGCACTGCTTGTTTTGGTAACCGTATCTTCAAGAGTATCTATTTTCATCTCTAAGTCAACTACTCTCTCCTCAATGGTAGACGAACTCGAACTAGTTTTGGCAGGCGTTTCTTCACTCAGGAGATAGCAGGTCTGCGTGTCTGCATTACAATAATAACTTCCTCCATTAAGATCTTGACAATCAGCATTAGAAAGACAAGGAATAAGAGTGTTAGTATCTGCAAGAACGGAAGTAGAAAAAAAACTAACTGGTGTAAAAAAGAGCATAAGAAATAGCGTAAACATCACACCTACACGTAGAGCTACAGCAGCCACTCCTCTTTTTTTCATAGTTCTCTAGAGGAGATGTAATGTTTCAGGGTTTATATAGTTTTGGCATTTTGAGGCTTTGTGTAAAAAGTAGGAGTGCGAAGAAGTGCGTGTTGTCCAACGATTCGTAAGAGGTAGTTAATGACTGATTTTGATAGAAATAACTGCTCTTTTCTTAAAATCAACAAGCAGAAAATCAGCAACACGCATCGCACTACCGACCGAAAGGAACTTTTTACACAAAGTCGCATTTTTGGGTTATTACTTTCAAGGAGAAAATTTATAAATCGACCTGAAAATAACACTAAAATATGAGCCAAAGTATACTTGCAGAAAGAAGTGGAATCACTACTCCCAAAGTAGCAGAAGAGAGAACAAGAACAGAAAAAAGAACCCTCACTTTGGAAGAAACTTTACGTGTTTTGGCGCATGCAGAAGTACTCAGTAATAAGGAAAGAATGAGGGAAATAGTTGCTCAGGTAGGAAAGAAAACAGTTCAAAGTGAACAGGGTTTTTCTTTGCAGACTCTTTATGAACTTGGAGAAAATGAAGGAATTTCTTCTGATTACGTGCAAAGAAGTTTGGAGTTGCTCTGCCCTTCTCGAGAACAAAAACTTGAAGATTTGAAAAAATATGGCGCAAGGTATCGATTCCATGAGATTGAAAAAATCTATGCGGAAGATATCTTAGAACTGCTGCAAAGAGCGCTTCCTTGTGAAAATTTTACTTTAATTTTTAAAGATATTAGCCATGAGGTTAACAGTATATACGTTAATTCTCGATTTCAAATATACTCCGTTTCCTTTCAAGAAAAAAGATGGTTCTTTGGTAAAAAAAGAGTGAAAGAAGTACGTACACCACTAGTTGAAGGACAATTATATTCGAATGAGGGCCCTACTGTTTCTCACAGATTAAATCTTGCTATCCATTCCCCTTATTTTTTAAGAGTTTGTGGAGAAGAATTACAAGAATTAAGTAAAAACGGATTTACTAACCCAGAATTATCTCTTACGACAACTTATTCTCTTTAAGAGCAATTTTTATATACTTCCTCCTATTTTTCAGCCGTTATGCTTGATATCAATCTCGTTCGTGAACAGCCGGATATTTACAAAGGCAATGAACAAAAGCGTAACCGAAATCCTGCAGTAGTAGATGAAGTTCTCGCTCTTGATGTGCAATGGAAAAAAGCGCTGAAAAAAGGAGAAGAATTAAAACATCAGCGCAATACCGTTTCTCAAGAAATTAATCAGTTGAAAAAAGCAGGCAAGAATGGTGCGGCAAAAGCTGCAGAAAAGATTAAAGAGATGCAATCAGTAGTAGAGCAGATTAAAAAGAGCGAAGAAAAAGCTCAGGAACTTCTTCAAGAAAGAGACAAGAAACTACTCCTACTTGGTAATCTTATGCATCCCAAAGTGCCTTACGGCAAGGATGATACACAAAATGTCCAATTAAAAACAGTTGGCAAGAAACCATCTCTCTCATTCCCTTACAAGAATCACGTAGAACTTGCAGAGGCATTAGACCTCGCAGATTTTGACCGTGCAGCAAAAATATCCGGCAATGGGTTCTACTTCTTAAAAAAAGAACTTGGGTTGCTTAATCAAGCATTATTGCAGTTCACTATCAATTTCATGCACAGTAAAGGATACACTTACATTGAACCGCCTTTGTTGATTAAGAAAGAAGTACTTGGTGCAGCGATTAATGCGGAAGAATTTTCTAAAAGTATTTATAGTATTGAAGGAGAAGAGGTAGTGTTAATTGGAACGAGTGAACATGCCTTGCTGGGAATTCATGCGGGAGAAGCTTTGCCGGAACAAGAATGGCCAAAGAAATATTTTGCATACAGTATGTGCTTTCGTAAAGAATTAGGTGCGCACGGCATTAATGAAAAAGGTCTGTGGAGAAGACATCAGTTCAATAAAGTAGAACAATTTATTTTTTGCAAACCGGAAGAGAGCGAAAAATTCTTTGACGAGCTATTGAGCAATTCGGAAGAGATTTTACAGGCATTAGAACTTCCCTATCGGGTGATTGAAATCTGCTCTGGAGATCTTAGTGCATGGAAACGCAGAAGTTTTGATGTAGAAGTCTGGCGTCCAACTACTCAAACCTATGGGGAGATTATGTCTTTAAGTAACTGTACGGATTATCAGACACGAAAATTAGGGATTAAAGTAGTCCGCAAAGATGGTTCTCGGGAA
>JACPNC010000077.1 GCA_016185685.1 Candidatus Woesearchaeota archaeon
AAGCATACATAATCTTCATTTTATGAAACAGTTGGTTGACGAAGCAAAAAAAGCGATTAAAGAGAAGAGATTTTTCCAGTTTAAAGAAGATTTTCACAACATTTATAAACTAAATATCTTTATTGCCTAAAATGAGATATAAAACATATATACCATATGCCTTTATGGCTGTGCTTGCTTTTGGAGCTTCTTGCGCTGTAACAAATTTTTCTGCCTCTCGGCAGTCTTTGGGTGGCCTTCAAGAGAGAGTTAAGCAGGAAATAGCCGCTCTGCAGGATAGTACTCCGGTTTGTACTACTTTGCCGATTCTTCAGGAATTAGGTGACTACACCAGAACCACTTGTGTGTGGGATAAAGATGCAGATGGGTTTCCTGAAAGAAAAGAAAACACTTTCTATCAAGAAGGTAAACCCGTAGTTTCAGAAACACGTAATTTTCAATGGAATGTGGGAACTTCTTCCCTCGCAAGGAGGGTATATTCTCCAGAAGGAGATATAGTCCGATTAGAATTAGATTACAATAATGATTTGAATCTGGATGAAGTAATAGAATACGCAACAACAATAAAAGCAACTGAATAAGATAGAACACACTTTTTTAGTTATCTTTATTTTTAGTTATCTTTAGTTCTGTTTAGTTATAATTTCTAATCTTCAGTAGGAGAACTTTGTCCTGATTGGAATGCATATGATGCTTGTACACTTTCTTCAAGATATGTTGTAAGTGCAAGAAGGTATTTTTCACCTGACAAGCTCCCAGCCCATATTTGCGGAACAATGGGGTTTTTAACAAATTGTTGTGCTTGTGTAAAATAAAGTGGGTTTTTTCCCTCTGCAATACTTTCACAGGCAAGTAAAAACGTTGCATAAGTGAGATAGGGAAACTTTCCCAATGCTGAGAGTACACTGGCGTCCTCTGGAAATTTACTTTCTTTACAGGCAAGCAACAAGAATTTTAATCCAACTGCAACTTCTCTCTGTGGTACTTGATCGGACATTTGGTCTTGAAATTCTTTTGGCACTTGAGAAAGATCTGCAAATTTTTCTCGCAAACCGAGGATCCGGATAACTGCTTTCCATTCCCCATAATGTTCTATTTTTGGGAGAATGGATTCATACAATTCCATGGCGTTTTGTTCAGCCGTCGGCTCAAGGATAGGATATTTGTAAAGTTCCATGATTTAGATGGAAAGAACGTTCTACACTTAAATATTTCTGTAATCTACTTACTACTACTCGCTTGTCTTTCCAAATCCCTTTTCTTAGAAATTGCTGTACTTTTTCCACTAGATTGGGCAGCAAATACTATCTCATCAGCAAGTGCTTCTGCAATCTTTAATTTTTTGTTAAAAGAACGTAAATATGCGCCCTGAGTTATTGCGCGTAAAGCTAAATCTACTCTGCGTTGCGGAGATACATCTACTGCTTTTGGATATCTTGCGCCGCCATATTCAATAGCAATCACTTCTTCACGAGGAGCAGCATTTTCTACTGCGCGAACAAGAATTGCAAGAGGATTATCTTTTACTCTCTTTTCAGCAAGAGCAAGAGCATCTTCAACTGTGCGAAGAGCAAGATTTTTTTTACCAGTGTTATGACCGGAACTCATGAAATGTTTTTTTCCTTTATGTCCTGTATTCATCAACTTCGCTGCTAGACGCTCAACAATAAACGTACTTACTTTATGAAATCGCGTATGAGTGTACCGCGCACCTGTTTTTGGCATGATTCTTGGCTCTACAGAAACATAATTAACTAATCCGCGATCCTTTACGGTTACTTTTCCTGCATCCCATCTGTTGAAAAATTTTAGGTCGGTCATTTTTTAGATTTTATGTTTGTTATTTGGTGCTTGGAGTTTGTGTTATTTAAATTTTTATTGTTTATCTTCTTGCTTTTTCTAATTTACCTTTCAACAAAGCATCCAGACTTTGATCATTGACTTTAATAACTTGCCAGCGGATACAAGGCAAATCTCCTTTTGAACGTCCCATTTTTCCGCCGATACATTCCACTATCACTTCATCGTGTTCGTTGATAAGTTTCTGCGCTCCGTCACCTGGCATGAATGCAGTCAATTGTTTTCCATTTTTTACTAATTGTACTCGCGCGCATTTTCTCATTGCCGAGTTTGGTTGTTTTGCTTCTACTTGAAGTTTTTCTAACACGATTGCTTTTGCTTGTGAAGCTCCAGCCAGTGGATCAGATTTTCTTGTAGATTGTGATCTTTTTTTACGAAAGCGAAAAGTATTTCTACGCTTTATTAATTTATTTGCTGTTCCTAAACCATTTGATTTTTTGCTCATGTTTTTCTCTTAAACTATTAGTTTATTTATAAAGCTTGTTATTATTTGTTATTATATTACCCATTTTCCACTTTCACTTCCATTCCCGGAAAAAATCTCTGCACGGCGCGATTTACTAATGAAAGTAATTTTCCTTGATGTCCCAAAAGTTGTGCACGTACTCTGCGATCTTTATCTACTATCACAAATTTTTTTTCTTGTGCATACACTTGAGAAATTTTCAATGGATATACAATATTTTTAATAAAAATAAGCGGGTCTTCATGAAATTCAATAATTCTTAAATATTTTTTTGCTTGTTGTTCAATTTTTCTTATAAGCATGCCTTGTTTTCCAATTAGTCTTCCTACTTCTCCGGAAGGAACAACTACATACCAGAATTCTCCGTCGGTAAAACAGTCTTTAACTTCCACGCCAGTAATTTTTTCTACCAGAGATGTTAATCCAAAAGTATCAAGATCTAAAGTAACTTTGGTCATTGTGGTTTTTTTGCAGATGTCGTAATCTGTTTAAGAATTTTTTCTAAGAACTTTTATTTTTTTCCTCTTTTTGAAAATACCTTATTTTTATTGCTTCTCCTACTACCTTACACTGCTGGAATTCCTACTACTGCTACAAAAAAGTTTTTTTTGCAGAGAACACCCAGTTCCTCATTATTTTGTTCTAAAGCAACCAAGGGAATTTCTGTAAGATGAGCATAATGAAGAATATCTCCTTTCTGTTCAGAAGGGCAATTTTTCGCTACTAATACTTTTTTTAATCCTCCTTTGCGTAATTCTTTTAGTACGCGGTCTGAACCAATAATTAGCTTTCTTGCTTGCGCTAATGATTGTAAAGATTTCAACAGTTCTTCAGTACTTTCAGTTTTTTGTGCCATGGGTATCGTTTTTTGTATGTCTATTTATAAATTTAATTATGTTTTTCTACTTGTTGTATTTTTTACTTCATTTTTGTAACTAAGCCCGGCAATCCTGTTCCTAGAGGTACTGGTTGGTTGATCATCACATTTTCTACAACTGAAGTTAAATAATCTACTTCTCCTTCCAATGCAGCGTTAATCAAGTGTTTGATGGGTGTTTCAAAAGATGCTCTTGCTAAAACACTTGCTTTCTCACTCACAACTCCATAACGAGTAATGCCTTTCACTGTTCCACTTGCAGTCATGATATCTGCTACCAACATGATATGCCGAATGTCAATATGTAATCCTTGTTCTTGGATAACTTTGTGAGCTTCACGGATAATTACTTCTCGTGCCGCTTCAATACCTAAAACAGAATATACCTCATAAATATCATTACAAGTGGTCCTACTGGAATCTACTTCATCCAAATCAAGGATGGTTTTCAGATTTATGCCTGAAGTTAAAACAATATATTCTTCTCCTCTGCGTACGGGGAGTACTTGCACTATTCCTTTCACACCGCGCACTTTAACTGTTTGTATTTTTTCTTTTAAGTCATATAATTTTTTCACTTCTTCTGGCTTTCCTTTCCAGGTAAAAACAATTTCCTGTTCAGTGGAAACCACTTCAAAACCTTTCATTTTTGCTTTAAGAAGTTTTGCTAATTCTTTTGGTGATAAGTCAAAATCTTTCAGAAGTACGGGATGGAGGCGTACAGTGAGCATTTGTTCAAAAATGTTTAATCCATACTCTGCAACTAACTCTCCAAAACTAATTTCTTTGATTTTTGCAGCAAATGTTTTTACCTTATCAAAAGTGTTATGCGCTGGTTTGAGATAAATTTCCATCATGGGTGTTTTAATTTCTTTTCTTGCATCAAAAATTTCAATGACTCTTGGCAATCCAGTGGTCACACTCATCTCAGAAACCCCTGCAAAGTGAAAAGTGTTCAGAGTCATCTGCGTTCCTGGTTCACCGATACTTTCTGCGCTGACTAAACCAACACATTCTCCTGGATGTACTTTTGCGCATTGATAACTTTTTTCAACTTCTTCTAAGATACGGATAATTTTTTCTTTGCTGACATCAGCTGGAGCTGCTTCTTTGATTTCTTGAAGTACGGACGGAGGTAATTTTCCTTCATACTCATCCACTAGTTTTTCGTATTCTGCTCGCATGTGTATCTCCTTTGTTAAATTTTTTACTTTAACTTAAATAAATTTGTGTTGTCTTTATCATAGGATGTGGTGCAATATAATTGTTGTTGAGCACTATTAGGCATATACACGCATCTAAAACCATTTCCTTCGTAAGAAAGCATGAGATCTTTAGAATCAAGCACTACTCCTTCTTCTATTAATTGTAACTGGGATACTGGGAGTTGTAGCTGGACTACTGGTGGGGGAGATTTTCGTAATTTCTCTATCTCTTCTGTAAGATTACTTAAACAGTATGCTCCTATCCCTATTCCTACTATTGCTATGATTTCATCTATTGTGTCCATTTTCATTTCTCCTGCATTACTTCTTCAATAATCTTAGGAACATCCAGTGTTCCTGCTTTTGTTTTTGATACATCCAATCCATCTTCACCATAGGAAAACTGCACTACTCTTCCGCTGGCATCACGTACGGTGCCATCATATTCAACTTTCAAATCTTGCATGGCATTGGATAATCTACGATAAAGGTATCCTGATTTTGGTGTTCTTAAAGCAGTGTCCATTAATGCATCTCTACCTGTCATTGCACCAAAGAAAAATTCCTGTGGTTTCAAGCCGCTCTTAAAACTATTTCTAATGAATCCTCGTGCGGCTGGACTTAAATCTCCTTTACTGAAGTAAGATAATGTTCTTCCTGAAAATCCATGTTCGATCCGTTTTCCTCGTAATGCCTGCTGTCCAACAACTGCAGTCATCTGAGCAATATTAAGAGCATTTCCTCGTGCTCCACATCTTGCTAAAGTAATCGCTGCACTTTCCCGTGCGGGCTGTCGCATAGATGCTGGCTGACGCATGGCTAAATCCCCGCTCTTATTCCTTGCTTTATTTAATGCTTCAATAATTCGCAATTCTAATGTTTCCTGCATACTTCTACCTGGAAGAGCTTCTAATTTCCCTTCATTGTATTGATCAATCAGTTTTTTAGCTTCTTCAATTGCTTTAGTGATGGTATTTTGAATCTCTTGGGTAGTATCTTCATGCAAATCCATGTCTCTAATTCCAATGGAAAATCCTCGTCGTGATAGCACTGCAATACCTAATTTAGATACTTTGCCTAAGAAATCAGCAGTAAATCCTGATCCGTATTTCTCATAGAGATTTCTTAACATTAATCCGCTTTCTTGACCAAGATTTGATTTATCCATGTATCCGCTTTTTAACTGGCCATGAACAATTTTTACTTCATTTCCGCTTTTATCTTTTCCTGTGAAATAGAAATCTTTTGGAAGAAGAACAGAAAATACTTCTTTTCCATCGATTTTATCTTTGTCTGGCAATCCGCTGAAATCATCTACACCGCTGTTGCAGAGTAAATCTACTGCTTCCTGACGTGTTAATACTAATTCTTTAGTTAAGAGATAATTACCCGTAATTCCATCATGGATACATCCAACTACGCTTAGCCCATATCCTGGAGAAATTAATTGTGTTTCAACAAGCATTAAAATTTTTGCTTCAGCTCTTGCTTCTTCAGTTTGTGGAATGTGTAAGTTCATTTCGTCCCCGTCAAAGTCTGCGTTGTAAGGGTGACATACTGCTGGATTCAAACGGAAAGTTCTTCCAGGAAGTACACGTACTTGGTGACACATCATACTCATTCTGTGCAGAGAAGGCTGTCTGTTAAATAAAGCAACATCCCCATCAAGTAAATGTCGTTCAACAACAGATCCAGGTGTCAAGCTATCCAAGATTTCCGCTTTTGTTTCATCGGTGATAGCTTTTCTTCTTCCGTCTTGCTTAATAACATAATTTGCTCCTGGGTATTTTTTTGCTCCATTTTCCACAAATTTACGGAGATATTCTTTATTCCATTCTGTAACTCTTTCTGGCAAAGTTAAGTGCATAGCTATACTGAAAGGAATACCTACTTCATTAAGTTGAATTAAAGGGTCTGGACTGATAACTGTTCTTGCTGAAAAGTCAGTTCTCTTCCCTGCTAAGTTGTGCCTGATTCTTCCTTCTTTACTTTTTATTCTCTCACTTAAAGTTTTTAGCGGCTGTCCTCCACGATGTCGGGCAGGAGGTAATTGTGAAACTTCATTATTGAAAAAAGTGGTTACATGGTATTGAAGCAAGTCCCAAAGATCTTCAATAATAACTTCTGGAGCTCCCGCATTAATATTTTCAAATAAACGCTGATTGATACGTACAATATCCCCTAACTTGTGGGTTAAGTCATCTTCACTGCGTTCACCAGATTCTAAAGTAATGCTTGGCCGCA